>NZ_JBFUKU010000018.1:0-42642 GCF_056400685.1 Pseudomonas sp. P5_A12
TGCGAAATGAGCTTTACCGCGTGTACCTGGGCGATCCTCGGGTTTATCAATAGCGTCTCCGCCGACCGTTCCGGGAACATCCCCAAATACCTGGCTGAGCTGCATGCTTCAGCCATGCATTACGTCCTGCCTCATCGGCGAGAGGAGCGCATCTACCCCCGGGCTATCAGGCTCAAATCCCCGAAGTATCCGATCAGAAAGAAAAATGCCAGTCAGCTTAACTGACTGGCATTACCCCAAAGGGTGCTTTTTTTTGAATCTGAAACCTGAGTATTTAGCGGTTCTCGTCATTCTGCGTCAGGACCAGCTTGCCTTCCTTGTCGACCGGAATCTGGTTACCCGGATCGCGATCCATCCGCACTTTGCCTTCCTTGCCATCCAGCGAATACCGGACATCGTAGCCAACGACCTTGTCGCTGATATCGTTCACAGTATTGCAGCGAGTCTGGGTCGTAGTGTAGGTGTCACGCTCTTGCATGCCTTCCTGAACCTTGTTGCCCGCATAACCACCGCCGACAGCACCCGCGACCGTGGCAATTTTCTTGCCGGAGCCGCCGCCAACCTGATTACCCAGCAGACCACCCGCTAATGCACCGACCACCGTACCGGCGATCTGGTGCTGATCTTTGACCGGCGCCTGCCGAGTCACGGTAACGTCCTTGCAAACTTCACGTGGCGTCTTGATTTGTGTCTTGACCGGCTCAACGGCGAGTACTTGCGCATACTCAGGACCGCTTTTAACCAGGCTGTAGGTAGCGACAGCACCCCCGGCAGTCACACCGACAGCACCCAAAACCGCACCAACCAGCATCGACTTGTTCACATGAACCTCCTGACCATCACATGCGGGAAAACCCGCGCTTCTCCCAGCCTTGGAGCACAAAAAAAGGCGCGAGTTCAACTCGCGCCTTTTTCGGCAGACAGCGGGAAAGCGAAGGCCGTTATGGACGGTCGTCGACTTCCTTCTCGGTCGCCGCAGGAGGAATCAAATCCTCGCTGCTGAGGTTCAGCCAGATCAGCACCACGTTCGCGATGTAAATCGACGAGTAAGTACCCGCCAGAACACCGATGAACAGCGCAATGGAGAAGCCGAACAGGTTATCGCCACCGAAAAACAGCAGCGCCGCAATCGCCAGCAACGTGGAGATCGAGGTTGCCATGGTCCGCAACAGGGTTTGCGTGGTCGAGATGTTGATGTTCTCGATCAGGGTCGCCTTGCGCAGTACACGGAAGTTCTCACGAACCCGGTCAAATACCACGATCGTATCGTTGAGCGAGTAACCAATGATCGCCAGTACCGCCGCCAATACCGTCAGATCGAAAGTGATCTGGAAGAACGACAGAATACCGATGGTCACGATCACGTCGTGGATCAACGACACGATGGCGCCGACCGCAAACTTCCACTGAAAGCGGAACGCCAGGTAGATCAGGATACCGCCCAGCGCCATCAGCATGCCGAGGCCGCCCTGGTCGCGCAGTTCTTCACCCACCTGCGGGCCGACGAACTCTACGCGCTTGACCTGCGCCGGGTTATCGCCGCCGACCTTTTGCAAGGCCTCGGCCACCTGGTGACCCAGTTGCGGATCTTCACCCGGCATACGCACCAGCAGGTCGGTGGTTGCACCGAAGTTCTGCACGATGGCTTCGTGATAACCCGCTGTCACCAGCTGCTCACGCACCTTGGTGACGTCGGCCGGACGCTCGTAGGTCAGCTCGATGAGCGTACCGCCGGTGAAGTCCAGGCCCCAGTTCATGCCCTTGGTGGCCACACTGAACAACGCCAGTGCGGTAAGGAACAATGTGACGCCGAACGCGAAGTTGCGAACGCCCATGAAGTTGATTGTACGTAACATGGCAGCCCCTTAAATCCACAACTTCTTGAAGTCACGACCGCCGAAGATCAGGTTGACCATCGCGCGGGTCACCATGATGGCCGTGAACATCGAGGTAAAGATCCCGAGGGACATGGTCACTGCGAAACCTTTGACCGGGCCGGTGCCCATCGCAAAGAGAATCCCGCCGACCAACAAGGTGGTCAGGTTGGCGTCGAGAATCGCGGTGAATGCCCGGCCGAAGCCTTCGTTGATTGCCCGTTGTACGGTCATGCCTGCAGCGATCTCTTCACGTATCCGCGAGAAGATCAGTACGTTGGCGTCGACCGCCATACCCATGGTCAATACGATACCGGCGATACCCGGCAAGGTCAGCGTTGCACCCAACAGAGACATCAAGGCCAGCAGCAGCACCATGTTCACCGCCAGAGCGACGGTGGCGATGATGCCGAAGAAGCGGTAGATGGCGATGATGAACAGCGAGACAAACAGCATGCCCCACAGCGATGCATCGATACCTTTGGTGATGTTGTCGGCACCCAGGCTTGGACCAATGGTGCGCTCTTCAGCGAAGTACATCGGTGCAGCCAGACCACCGGCACGCAGCAGCAGTGCCAGCTCGGAAGACTCGCCCTGGCCGTTCAGGCCGGTGATGCGGAACTGAGCACCCAGCGGCGACTGAATGGTCGCCAGGCTGATGATCTTCTTCTCTTCTTTAAACGTTTGAACCGGCACGTCTTTCTCGACGCCGTTGACCATCTGCTTGGTGTAGGTGGTAACAGGGCGCTGCTCGATGAAGATCACTGCCATGCTGCGACCGACGTTGCTGCGAGTCGCACGACTCATCAGCTCGCCACCGTGGCCATCCAGACGGATGTTCACTTCTGGCGTGCCGTGCTCGCCGAAGCCAGCCTTGGCGTCAGTCACCTGGTCACCAGTGATGATCAGGCCACGCTCGATCTGTGCCGGCGGACGATTGCCTTCACGGAACTCGAAGGTCTCGGAAGTGGCTTTCGAAGCACCCGGCTCAGCTGCCAGACGGAACTCAAGGTTGGCCGTCTTGCCGAGGATACGCTTGGCTTCTGCAGTGTCCTGAACGCCCGGCAGCTCAACCACGATGCGGTTGGCGCCCTGACGCTGAACGATCGGTTCGGCAACACCCAGCTCGTTGACGCGGTTACGTACCGTGGTCAAGTTCTGCTTGATGGAGTATTCACGGATTTCCGCCAGCTTGGCCGGGGTCATCGCCAGACGCAGCACCGGCTGACCATTGAGGTCGGCCGGAACAATGTCGAAATCGTTGAAGTTCTTGCGGATCAGCACACGGGCTTCTTCGCGGGCCGCTTCATCACTGAAGCCCAGCTGAATGGCACCGTTGAATTGCGGCAGGCTGCGATAGCGCAGTTTATCTTTACGCAACAGGCTCTTTACGTCGCCTTCGTACACTTTCAAGCGTGCGTCGATTGCTTTGTCCATGTCCACTTCCAGCAGGAAGTGCACACCACCGGACAAGTCCAGACCCAGCTTCATCGGGTGCGCGCCCAGGTTGCGCAGCCATTGTGGCGTGGTTTGTGCCAGGTTCAGTGCAACGACGTAGTCATCGCCCAACACCTTGCGCACGACGTCTTTGGCAGGCAGCTGAGCTTCAGCCTTGGTCAGACGAATCAGACCACCCTTGCCGTTCGCCGAGAGCGTGGCAGCCTTGACGTTGATCCCGGATTCCTTGAGCGCAGCGCTCACGCGATCCAGATCAGCCTGAGTGACGACCAGCGCAGTGCTTGCGCCGCTGACCTGAATGGCCGGGTCATCAGGATATAAATTGGGAGCGGAATAAATCAGTCCGACCGCCAGCACCGCCAGGATCAGAATGTATTTCCACAGAGGGTATTTGTTCAGCATCACGCCGCCCGCTATATGACGCGGGGCGCCTTGCGCGCCCCGTCGATTGAGTAGAAGTTGAAACTTAGATCGCTTTTAGCGTGCCTTTTGGCAGCGTGGCGGCAATGGCGCCTTTCTGGAATTTCATTTCGACGGTGTCGGAAACTTCCAGAACAACGAAATCGTCTGCCACTTTAGTGATCTTGCCGGCGATACCACCGGTGGTCACAACTTCATCGCCTTTTTGCAGGCTGCTCAGCAGGTTCTTCTGCTCTTTGGCGCGCTTGGCCTGTGGACGCCAGATCATCAGGTAGAAGATGACCAGGAAACCGACCAGGAAAATCCACTCAAAGCCGCCACCCATTGGGCCCGCAGCAGCAGGTGCAGCAGCGTCAGCCATGGCATTAGAGATAAAAAAGCTCATTTAGCACTCCAGTTGCAAATGTTGGATCTTAGGGTCAGAAAACTCAATCCAAAGGCGGAACAGGTAACCCGCGTTTGGCGTAGAAGGCATCGACAAAGGCGGCCAATGTACCTTGTTGAATAGACTCGCGCAAACCAGCCATAAGCACCTGGTAATGGCGCAAATTGTGGATGGTATTCAACATGCTACCCAACATTTCGCCGCACTTGTCCAGATGGTGCAGATAAGCACGGGAGAAGTTCTGGCAGGTATAGCAATCGCAGGTCGGATCCAGCGGCGAATCATCATGGCGATGGAACGCGTTACGGATCTTCAGCACGCCGGTGTCAATGAACAGATGCCCATTGCGGGCATTACGGGTTGGCATCACGCAATCGAACATGTCCACACCGCGGCGCACACCCTCAACCAGATCTTCCGGTTTGCCAACGCCCATAAGGTAACGAGGTTTGTCAGCCGGCATCTGACCCGGCAGGTAATCCAGCACCTTGATCATTTCGTGCTTGGGCTCGCCCACCGACAGACCGCCAATGGCCAGGCCATCAAAGCCGATTTTGTCGAGGCCTTCCAGGGAGCGCATGCGCAGGTCCTGGTGCATGCCACCCTGAACGATGCCAAACAGCGCCGCCGTGTTGTCGCCATGGGCCTCTTTCGAGCGCTTGGCCCAACGCAACGACAGCTCCATCGACACGCGAGCGACGTCTTCGTCAGCCGGGTACGGGGTGCATTCGTCGAAAATCATCACGATGTCCGAGCCCAGGTCACGCTGAACCTGCATCGATTCTTCCGGCCCCATGAACACCTTGGCGCCATCAACCGGAGAGGCGAAGGTCACACCCTCCTCCTTGATCTTGCGCATGGCGCCCAGGCTGAACACCTGAAAACCACCGGAGTCGGTCAAAATCGGGCCTTTCCACTGCATGAAATCGTGCAGGTCGCCGTGCTTCTTGATCACTTCGGTGCCAGGACGCAGCCACAAGTGGAAGGTGTTGCCCAGAATGATTTCCGCGCCGGTGGCGGTGATATCCCGTGGCAACATGCCCTTGACGGTGCCGTAGGTGCCCACCGGCATGAAGGCCGGGGTTTCTACGGTACCGCGTGGAAAGGTCAAACGACCGCGACGAGCCTTGCCGTCAGTAGCAAGCAACTCAAACGACATACGACTTTGGCGACTCATTCTTTGTCCTCAGGGCCACGTGGTGCGGGGTTACGGGTGATAAACATCGCATCACCGTAGCTGAAAAAGCGGTATCCATGCTCGACGGCGGCTTTGTAGGCAGCCATGGCTTCGGGATAACCGGCGAACGCCGAAACCAGCATCAACAGCGTGGATTCGGGCAAATGGAAGTTGGTGACCAGGGCATCGACCACATGAAACGGTCGGCCCGGGTAGATAAAGATATCGGTGTCGCCACTGAACGGCTTGAGCACGCCATCGCGCGCCGCACTTTCCAGCGAACGCACGCTGGTGGTCCCCACGGCCACCACGCGACCACCGCGAGCGCGACACGCCGCCACCGCATCCACCACGTCCTGGCCGACTTCCAGCCATTCGCTGTGCATGTGGTGATCTTCGATCTTCTCGACGCGCACCGGCTGGAACGTACCGGCGCCGACGTGCAAGGTCACGAACGCAGTCTCGATACCCTTGGCGGCAATCGCCTCCATCAGCGGCTGATCGAAATGCAGCCCCGCCGTCGGCGCCGCCACAGCGCCCAGGCGCTCGGCGTAGACCGTCTGATAACGCTCACGGTCCGAGCCTTCATCCGGACGGTCTATATAAGGCGGCAACGGCATGTGCCCGACGCGGTCAAGCAGCGGCAACACCTCTTCGGCGAAACCCAGCTCGAACAACGCATCGTGACGCGCCAGCATCTCGGCTTCGCCACCGCCATCAATCAGGATCTTCGACCCCGGCTTCGGCGACTTGCTGGAACGCACATGCGCCAGCACGCGATGACTGTCGAGCACGCGCTCGACCAGGATTTCCAGCTTGCCGCCGGAAGCCTTCTGGCCAAACAGCCGCGCCGGAATCACCCGGGTATTGTTGAACACCATCAAATCGCCCGGGCGCAAATGCTCAAGCAAATCAGTGAATTGACGGTGTGCCAGGGCGCCGCTGACCCCATCAAGGGTCAACAGGCGACTGTTGCGACGCTCGGCCAAAGGATGGCGGGCGATCAGCGAATCTGGGAGCTCGAAGGTAAAGTCAGCAACGCGCATGATGGGGTTCGTCTAGCAGGGCCGGGAAGTCTAGCGGAAATATCAAAAATTCTCCATGTACCTGATTGACCAACGGTTATCTCATCTCTATACTCCGCGGCCATTGAGCCCTGATGGCGGAATTGGTAGACGCGGCGGATTCAAAATCCGTTTTCGAAAGGAGTGGGAGTTCGAGTCTCCCTCGGGGCACCAAAATTAAGAAAGGTCTTGCTTAGCAAGGCCTTTTTTTTCGCCTGTAGAAAAGCACCTGACACCCCACCGACCTGTAGGAGCCGGCTTGCCGGCGAAGCTTTTGGATTTCTCGCAACCTAGGTTGGTACGACAATTCTCAAGGATTCACCCCATGGAACTGCTGCTGGAAACCGTCGCCCTGTTCTGCCTCAAGCTTGCTTATGAGACGGAGGATTCGAGTCCGATTCTTCGGGATGATTTGCTGATGAGTGATTATGAGCGGGAGGTTTTTGGGTTGCTGGTGCGCAGAGGTGATGTCGAGGCGATCCAGTTTAGAGTGGCGCACTGCGCGAATTTGGCGCTGGAAGCTTTGGACGGGGCCGATACACCGCTAGGGCGCGAGCTGCATAGACTGTCAGCTGACTTCTACGCCGCGCAGACGATTGCGCAGCTTGAAGCGCCGCTCCTTGTGCTCAAGGACTACTTGAAAGCCATTCAATAAATCGAAGGACGATTCACCTGAAGGCATACCCACGCTAGTCACCACGTATTGATGAATAATAAATCTGACGCCTGAGTACCTGAACTGTTTGCAAGACGGTGGCGCATTGGGTATCCATGTTCGCTGATCTGACACTATGGCGGAAACCTGCTCCCACAGGGGTAGTTTGTGTGTGTGCTGCCTGACATGTGGAAAACCAACTAGATTTCGCCCCCCTCGAGAAAATAATAAATCTGCCCCTTTTTATCCCCGCCTGTAGACAGATGCAAGCAGTAGTGGCCAAATGCCAAGCTCAAGGGTAAAACTCTTCTTTCATCGATCAGCGATTCAGCAAATAAGCGAATTAGCTAAACCTAGGATAGCACTAATGGCTAAAAGGATCTCCCAGATGGACCGATCTAAGCTAATAAACTCATCTGAATCGCTAATGAAAGAGTTCGATAGTTCTATTGATGTTTACAAGGCTTTTTGTAGCACCACTGCAGACTTGATAAAACGGCTTCTAGCATCCAAGCAGCTGACTGTCCACTCAATATCAAGCCGTTGTAAGGATAGAGCAAGCCTTGAGAAAAAAATCATAAAAAAAGCACATTACCGAAATTTGCTAGATATCACTGATTTGGCGGGTATTAGAATAATCACCCACTACTCCGATGATGTAGACGTTATTGCCAACCTTATCGAAAAAGAATTTGATATTGACAAATCAAATAGCATTGACAAGCGTACAATTTTGGACCCCGACAGATTTGGATATTTATCACTCCACTATGTTGCATCTCTGAAAAAAACTCGATCCAAACTCCAAGAGTATGCAGACTATGATGGCTTAAAAATTGAAATACAAATACGATCGATTCTGCAGCACACGTGGGCAGAAATCGAACACGACATCGGCTATAAAAATGAAATAGAAGTACCTGGCCCTATAAAAAGAAAATTTTCCCGATTGGCAGGCCTTCTAGAATTAGCTGACCAAGAGTTTATTTCCATTCGAAAAGAGATCGACAAGTATTCAAAATCGCTTGACAAGCAAATCTCAAGCGGAAGTAAAAGCATAGGATTGGATGCTGTCTCCTTCGAGAAATTTGTAACTTTGAGCCCAGCCAGCATAGCTCTAGACTCGGAAGTTCATAAAGTTGGCAATTATCGCCCCGCCCCATTTAACAATGAAACTAGGCTTGTAAGCAGACTTGTCAAAGCAGGAATAACCACAATAGATTCTTTGACGACACTGTTATCGATACACCACGCAGACATTCTTCGTATGGTGTCACTATTAAGAAACCTCCAAGACGAAGATGGCGAAGGTAACAACAATGACGTCACAGCTGTTGCACCTGGTATTAGCTCATTCTTTTTATTGCATGTCCTTATTGCCAAAAAGACAAGAACTGAAATTATAAAATACCTAGAGGAAAATGACTGGCTTCGGACACCCGGAGGGGAAGAGTTCCTAGAAACACTCGTTAACTTCTTTCAATAATCACTTACAATAATGGGACGTATATATTATCGGGACGCCACCCAATAATAAATCCGCCCCTTTCCCGTAAACCACACGGCGCATCGAATATAAACTCAATGTCCAGCATCATTTTTTGGAGAATCGAGCTGAAGATAAATAAGTCGAGGCTTTTGCCTCAGGGCATGTGTACCGTAGGTTTTAATAAGCCTATATTTCTCTGCATCGTAACTAATACTATCTACTAGACAAGCTTCCGCGACGCTAGGATTTTGCAAGCGTAGTGAGGCATAATTCCTCTTAGCCCAACCGGAAACAATTTTTCGTAGAATATTCTCGTGATTATCGCCAACGCTCCTTGGAATAAAACCAACAACATTTAAACAATACCCTATAATCATCGCACTCTTATAATTTTGAAATCTACCCATATTGACAATCTCATCATAAATGAGACGACGAAGCTTGTGTTTTATTATTTTTCCAGCCACTCCCTCAAGCTTAAATCCCATCAACTCCCCCCACACATAGTTATGTTGGATCGTCCAACAAAGCTCTGATGGCGATTGAACTCTCGCAGCTGAAAAAACGACTGAAAAGATCAGCCTAGCTATCTCATCGTAAATAGTTTCACCCCTTCTTGAACTCGTAATTCTAAGCGGCAAGAAGTTGGGTATTTTTTTCGCATTAAGGAGTAGTGCAGCGCTTCCAACAAAGTCAACCACCGCTCGTAATTTTTCTTGCTCGTCTTCATCCCTGACATACTTCTCCATTCCATTAATTTTATACAACCCATATGTAGCCTCGCCTATATACCTCAATGCTTGTGACAAAGAGAACGACGGCCCCATAATACCATTTTCAATTTTATCGCTAAGCACCATCAAGACCACTCGGCAATATGCCTTCCACTTACATGCGTCCCACTTCCACTGCCCTAGTACATCTGGATTCAGCAACGTACCGATTCCTTCAACCATTTTGTAATCAGCAAACATTGCCTGACTTAATGGCTTATGGTACCCCAACAATCCAGACTCATAGCCATCAGTCTCGTGATACAGGAATGAATCTGTGTTTGCTAAAGCTTCTGCGACAATATTTTTCGCGAACGTTTCAATCTGAATACCATATTTTCTCTGCTCTCCAACCGCTTGAAAGAAGGCCAATGCAGTACCTGGGGACGATTGAACTATAGTTCTGCAAAATTTTTTATCAGCAATCAACAATAACAAATCGTCCGCATAATCCTCAGCTGTTGGAAGTAGACTTTCTAGATCGCGCGAATCCGCGCCTCTAACACTTCTTGTTTTTTTACTATAATCCGTTGAGTATAAAACCAGATTTTTTGCCGAGAATGCGAGTTCATCTGCGATAACGGACAACTCTGCTGTCGACCCCTTAAGTACAAATCGATAAAGTGCTTGCGCATAACGTTTCGCGTTTCGTCGCCCATAAACTGGAGGTTTTATGAATGCGAACCAAGCCCAAGACAGGAACGTTGTTATATATACGCCTCCTAGAATGGCCTGCCACTCTGAAGGGGTTAATAAACTCCCTTTGGGAACTGGCCATCCCTCAGCTCGCCAAAGATCAGTCAAAAGTGTCAGCACGCCAACTGCTGCAACAACATAAAACGTAATCATACGTAGCGGCACAGGAGCAGCTGCAATTCGAAAACGATACAGAACGTCTGCCGTGGTCCAAGCAAGCACCATCAAAGCAAGCCCGGCAAGAAACTCCGACACTCCAAAAATTTTTGGTCCATTCGTATCCAATGAAATAAAACACACGAACCCGTAGCAAAATTCCGTAACCACCTATCCCTCCTTTTACCACTGCACAAAGCGGTGAGCGTGATGCTGCTCAGGAAAAAATGACCACCTCTTGTTGGCCAACCTGAACCTTCGTATTTTCTTGCATTTATGGAGCTAAGAGCAGCATTCCTGCATGTATCACAGACCATATTATTTGCCTGCAAGTCGCGAAGTATGGACGCCTTCAGTCTCCATTGGTGTTAGAAATCTGAAAAAGTTCTTGGATTGAAATACCGCATAAATACGAGTTTTCCGAAATGAGTAGATACCGTTCATTTTCAGGCGCAAGTGCTCGCGTTGGGAGCTTTCGGCGGTTGCAGGGAAGGAGTCTGCAGGTTACCCTCCCCCGTCGCTGCCAATTCAGCGGCCGGGTGTGGTAACCCGAGTTATTCAAGGCGCAACAGCGCCCCAGTCACGTCTTCAGGCGCTTTTTTTATGCCTGCAGCGTGAGTCATGGCGGCTGTGCGTGGGACGCCTTCGGGCGTGCCGGTTTCCTTGATTCCCGGTTTACCACCCTGCGCACAGCTGTCACCCATTCGTGTGGTAACGAATCTGGCAGCTCCATATATCAAGGAGTCTGATAATGTGCAGCATCAATCCGTACGAAATTTGGCATTTCCTTCAACGCGACGCCCAGTTGCGTAACGCCCCACTGTCTACCCTCTCCCACCGCATCTCCATCATCGGAGGTGGCCAATGACCGATCAATCAGAGCTGAAAACCATCGGCCTAACCCCCGCCATTTACTGCGCCGATCAACCGCTTTTCCACGTCACTCGTGGCGTCCCACTCGGCGATGCATTGGCCATGGCTTCTGACTTTCTGTTTCTCGCCAAGAAGCTGAATGAAGATGCCGCGTACGCCACAGACACCGACCGCCACGCTTGGGCTGCGCATTATTTGACGGCGATGAGTAAGGCGGTGGTTGATGATGCAGTGAAGGTACTGACGCGGGATCGGAAGGTTGCACCGATGTAGAAGCAGGCAGCGGAGGCTGAAGGGTAGCCTCTGGGTTTTAGACGTCAGGCATAACGCATGTAGGACGGGTTTGGTCGCGGGTTGGGGCATTCAGCGGGAGTGGTGATTCCCTAGAGTTTTTCGCGAGCAGGCTCGCTCCCACAAGGGGGCGGTTAAACCAATTACCATGCTCCAGAAACAAGAAGGCCCGAACGTAATGCCGGACTGAGCCAGCACCAGAGGATCGGGCGCGATTGGGACTGATGCTGTCGGAGCCTGATGACTATGTCAACGTCGATGCCACATGAAACGCTGGTTTGTGCCTACACCTAAGCGGGCGGAGGCTAAGGCTGGAGGTAGTGGCTAGCTTTAAGCATTGATGTTGGCTGGTCTGACGCTTTCGCGGGCAAGCCCGCTCCCACAGGGATTGCGGCCAGCTGGAGGCCGTTGTTGGCCCCGAGTTTTTCGGGGCTTTTTAGTGTTCGGGTCAGAGCACGTGCTGGGAAATCAGTTTCGAGATTTCCACCATCGACGTCTTGCCGGTGAATTCGAACTTCACTTTCCCCAACGACGAAAAGTAGATCTCCAGCTCCGAATCCAGGTCAAACGTCCCGGACGTTTCCACCGAGTACGCCAAGATGTTTTTGTAGGGCAGCGAGGTGAAGTCTTTTTTGCTGCCGGTGATGCCCTGCACGTTGACGGCGATGATGCGTTTGTTGGTAAACACTACGCCGTCGCGCATGGATTTGTAGGCGTCGATGACCTGCTCCCCTTCCAGCAGCAGCGCGCTGACGCGTTCGGCGTATTCTTCGTTTTGCTTGAGTTTGAAGAAGCCTTTGTTGTTGAAATCAATCATTTGTCATTCCCTGTTTTTTGAATGTAAATCCCGAGTACGAGCGGCGTACGGCGTCTTGGGCTGGGCCTCGTCTAGACTTAATGGGTAGTCGTAGAAAGAACCAAACACGTCGCTTTGGTGCAGTCGAATCAATAGCAGCGTGGCAAGCTCCCTTAATGCCCTTTTGAGGTGCGGCAAAGACCGCGCCGGGTAAAACAAGATGCCCGCTCAGGGTGCCCTGGCCAACGGCCTGACAATGCCACGATACCGTGACGTGGTGTGAGTGCCGCAGCCGACACTTTCGGACGACCGACGACCGCCTGGTTTGTCCGTGACCGTGAGGATTGCTGAATGCCTGATGAGATGTTGCACCTGCCGATGGTCAACAGCCTGCTGGAGCGCCACAAGGGCTCTGCGGGTGCACTGTTGCCCATCCTTCATGAGATTCAGGCCGGTATCGGTTACATCCCCGATGCCGCCATCCCCGAGATTGCCCACGCCCTCAATCAGAGTCAGGCCGAGATTCGCGGCGTGATCACCTTCTACCATGACTTTCGTACCGCGCCGCCGGCCCGGCATATCCTGCGCCTGTGTCGGGCGGAGTCCTGCAAGAGTCGCGGTGCCGAGCAGCTTGCCGCGCAGTTGCGTGATCGCCTGCAACTGGACGATCACGGCAGCAGCGCCGATGGCAGCATCAGTTTGCGTCCGGTGTATTGCCTTGGTGCGTGCGCCTGTTCGCCAGCGCTGGAGCTGGATGGTCAGGTGCATGCGCGGCTCAGTGCCGAGCGTCTCGATGCTTTGCTCGACGCTTGCCGGGAGGACGTATGAGCCTCTATCTATCCTGTGATTCGCTGGCCCGAGCCGTCGGTGCCGATGAGGTGGCGTCGGCCCTTGCCAGCCAGGACCTGCAACGCACCAGCTCTCGCGGCCTGTACTGGCTGGAACCATTGCTTGAAGTGGACACGCCGCATGGTCGAATCGGTTTTGGCCCGCTGACCGCTAGCGATGTGCCGTCGGTGCTCGATGCGCTGCAAGGCGATCCGTCCTCGCACCCACTGGCCTTGGGCTTGGTGGAAGAATTGCCGTATCTGAAGTCTCAACAACGTTTGCTGTTCGCCCGCGCCGGCATCACCCGGCCGCTGTCGCTGGACGATTACCGGGCCCACGGCGGTTTCGAGGGTTTAACAAGAGCCGTCACTATTGGCGGCGATGAAACCGCAACGGCAGTGTTCGATTCAGGCCTGCGTGGCCGTGGCGGCGCAGCCTTCCCCGCCGGGATCAAGTGGCGCACGGTCCGCGCCACTCAAGCTGTGCAGAAGTACATTGTGTGTAACGCCGACGAAGGCGACTCCGGCACTTTCGCAGACCGCATGTTGATGGAAGGCGACCCCTTCCTGCTGATCGAAGGCATGGCCATTGCCGGCATCACCGTCGGCGCCAGCTACGGCTACATCTATGTGCGCTCGGAATACCCACAGGCCGTGGCCACGTTAAACGAGGCGCTGGAGATTGCCCGGACTAACGGTTACCTCGGCGCCAATGTCGGCGGCAGCGGTCAGGCCTTCGATATGGAAGTGCGCGTCGGTGCCGGTGCTTACATCTGCGGTGAGGAAACCGCGCTGCTGGACTCGCTCGAAGGCAAGCGTGGGATCGTCCGCGCCAAGCCACCGATCCCCGCCTTGCAGGGCTTGTTCGGCCTCCCGACCTTGGTGCACAACGTGCTGACCCTGGCTTCGGTGCCGCTGATTCTGGCCAAGGGCGCGCAGTTCTATCGCGATTACGGTATGGGCCGTTCCCTCGGCACCATGCCCTTCCAGTTGGCGGGCAATATTCGTCGTGGCGGCTTGGTGGAACGGGCCTTTGGCCTGACCCTGCGGGAGCTGGTGGAAGACTACGGTGGCGGTACCGCGAGTGGCCGGCCGCTGAAAGCAGCACAGGTCGGTGGCCCGCTCGGTGCCTGGGTGCCGCCAAGTCAATTCGACACGCCACTGGATTACGAAGCCTTCGCCGGTATCGGCGCGATGCTCGGTCACGGTGGTGTGGTGGTGGCTGATGACAGCCTGGACATGGCCCACATGGCGCGCTTCGCCATGCAGTTCTGCGCCGAGGAATCCTGTGGCAAATGCACCCCCTGCCGCATCGGCTCGACCCGCGGCGTGGAGGTCATCGACCGCCTGCTGGCCGCGCCTGACCAAAATGGTCGCGATGCGCAGGTGATCATCCTCAAGGACCTGTGCGACACCTTGCAATACGGTTCGCTGTGCGCATTGGGCGGCATGGTCTCCTTTCCGGTCGCCAGTGCCCTCAAGTATTTCCCCGCCGACTTCGGTCTGCAGTCCTCGGAGGCCGACCAATGATCACTCTCTTCGACCCGAACACCGATATCGATCTGGGCACTCCGGCCCGCGAAAGTCAGGTGCAAATCACCCTGAACATCGACGGCCGCAGCATCAGCGTGCCCGAAGGCACTTCGGTGATGCGCGCCGCTGCGCTGTTGGGCACCACCATTCCGAAACTGTGTGCCACCGACAGCCTGGAAGCCTTCGGCTCTTGCCGCATGTGCCTGGTGGAAATCGATGGCATGCGCGGCTACCCGGCGTCCTGCACCACGCCGGTCAGCGAAGGCATGAGCGTGCATACCCAGACGCCGAAGCTCGCGACGCTGCGGCGCAACGTCATGGAATTGTACATCTCCGATCACCCGCTGGACTGCCTGACCTGCTCGGCCAATGGCAACTGCGAGCTGCAAACCGTCGCCGGTCAGGTCGGCCTGCGGGAAGTGCGTTACGGCTATGAAGGCGACAACCATCTCGCCGACAAAAAGGACACTTCCAACCCCTACTTCGACTACGACCCGAGCAAGTGCATCGTCTGCAACCGCTGCGTGCGCGCCTGCGAAGAAACCCAGGGCACCTTTGCCCTGACCATTACCGGACGCGGGTTCGAATCCCGGGTCGCGGCCGCCGGTGGCGAGAACTTCCTCGACTCGGAATGCGTATCCTGCGGCGCCTGTGTGCAAGCCTGCCCCACCGCGACCCTGATGGAAAAAAGCGTGGTCGAACTGGGTCAGCCCGAACGCAGTGTGATCACCACCTGTGCCTATTGCGGCGTGGGCTGCTCGTTCCGCGCCGAGATGAAAGGCGATCAACTGGTGCGCATGGTTCCGGACAAGAACGGCCAGGCCAACCATGGCCACTCTTGCGTCAAAGGGCGCTTTGCCTGGGGCTACGCCACCCACCCGGATCGCATCACCAAGCCGATGATCCGCCAGCACATCAATGACCCTTGGCAAGAAGTCAGCTGGGATGAAGCGGTGACCTACGCCGCCAGCGAATTCCGCCGACTGCAGCAAAAATACGGCCGCGATTCCATTGGTGGGATCACCTCCAGCCGCTGCACCAACGAAGAAACCTACCTGGTGCAAAAACTGGTGCGCGCCGCGTTTGGTAACAATAACGTCGACACCTGTGCGCGGGTCTGCCACTCGCCGACCGGTTATGGCCTGAAACAAACCCTGGGCGAGTCCGCCGGCACCCAGAGTTTCGACTCGGTGATGCAGGCCGACGTGATCCTGGTGATGGGCGCCAACCCCAGCGACGCCCACCCGGTATTCGCCTCCCAGCTCAAACGCCGTCTGCGTGAAGGGGCGCGGCTGATTGTTATCGACCCACGCCGCATTGACCTGGTGGACTCGGTGCATGCCCGCGCTGAATATCATTTGGCCCTGCGCCCGGGCACCAACGTCGCCATGCTCAACGCCCTGGCCCACGTTATCGTCACTGAAGGCTTGCTTGATCAGGCGTTTATCGATGCCCGTTGCGAGGGCAGCGATTTCGCCCGCTGGAGCGAGTTCGTAAGCCGTGCGGAAAACTCGCCGGAAGTGCTTGGCGCCATCTGCGGCGTAGAGCCTGCCGACATCCGTGCCACCGCCCGTCTGTATGCCACCGGCGGCAACGCGGCGATCTACTACGGCCTCGGCGTCACCGAGCACAGTCAGGGCAGCACTGCCGTCATGGGCATCGCCAACCTGGCCATGGCCACCGGCAACATCGGCCGCGAAGGCGTGGGCGTGAACCCGTTGCGCGGGCAGAACAATGTTCAAGGCTCCTGCGACATGGGCTCCTYCCCCCACGAGCTGCCCGGCTACCGGCACATCTCCAACGAAGTGGTACGGGCGCAGTTCGAACAGGCCTGGAACGTCACTCTGCAACCCGACCCGGGCCTGCGCATTCCCAACATGTTCGAGGCCGCTTTGGGCGGCAGTTTCAAGGGCCTGTATTGCCAGGGCGAAGACATCGCCCAGAGCGATCCGAATACCCAGCACGTTACCGCGGCGCTGTCGGCCATGGAATGCGTGGTGGTGCAGGATATTTTCCTCAACGAAACCGCCAAGTTCGCCCACGTGTTCTTGCCGGGCAGTTCGTTCCTGGAAAAAGACGGCACCTTCACCAATGCCGAGCGGCGCATCTCCCGGGTGCGCAAGGTCATGGAACCGCTGGGTGGCAAGGCTGACTGGGAAGGCACCGTGGCCCTGGCCAATGCGCTGGGTTACCCCATGAATTACCAGCACCCGTCAGAAATCATGGATGAAATCGCCAGCCTGACGCCGACTTTCACCAACGTCAGCTACACCGAACTGGATCGCCACGGCAGCCTGCAATGGCCATGCAACGCCGCCGCACCGGACGGCACGCCGACCATGCACATAGAGGAGTTTGTGCGCGGCAAGGGGCGTTTCATGCTCACCGGCTACGTGCCCACCGAGGAAAAGGTCAACAACCGCTATCCCCTGCTGCTGACCACCGGGCGCATCCTCAGCCAGTACAACGTCGGCGCCCAGACCCGGCGTACCGAAAACGTCGCCTGGCACGACGAAGACCGCCTGGAAATCCACCCGACCGACGCCGAGAGTCGTGGCATCAACGAGGGTGACTGGGTCGGCATCGGCAGCCGTGCCGGGCAGACCGTCCTGCGTGCGCGGGTCACCGAACGGGTCGCGCCGGGCGTGGTGTACACCACCTTCCACTTTCCSGAATCGGGSGCCAACGTGATCACCACCGACAACTCCGACTGGGCCACCAACTGTCCGGAGTACAAGGTTACCGCCGTGGAGGTCAGCCGCGTCTATCACCCTTCCGAGTGGCAAAAACGCTATCAGGCCTTCAGTGATGAACAGGACCGTTTGCTCAAGGAACGCCGGCATGCCCGTGGCGCCAAAGCGGAGGTGCGCCGATGAGCACTGAAAACCTGATCAAAATGGCCAACCAGATCGCCCAGTACTTCGCCAGCGAACCGGACGAGCAAACCGCCGTGCTCGGTGTGCGTAATCACCTGAAAATGTACTGGACGCCCGGCATGCGCATGGAATTGCTGGCCTGGCAAACGGAGCATCAAGGGGCGGACATGCACCCACTGGCGCAAGCGGCTGTCAGTGGGGCGGGCTGGGAGGCTTAGGCTCACACAAACTCTTGGGCATGGGCCGTGAGAAATCGCGGCCCCCGCTTAACAGGAAAAGGCGACCACCTGAGCTATCATCGCCATCCTGTGCACCAAGAGTCTTGAACCCGGATGTCCGTATCTCTGCCATTGCCTGACGATTGCCACTCACTGCCTCCGGTGCTGGCCGGCCCGCTGTTGCGGCGGCTGGAACCTGCACGGCTGGTCATGTGGCTTGTCGGATCCCGACCGCTGTCACTGACCTTGCGTCTGCAAGATTGCGACGACATCCGCCTGGATGCCGGTCAGTGCATCGTCATCCCGATCGGCACTCACGGGTTTATCCACTTGATCGATGTGCCGCTGGCGACTGCCCTGCCCTGCGACACACTGATCGAATACGACCYGTTGATCGATGACGCCATGACGGGCATCGCCGAGTGGGCTCCGCATCTACTCTACGGCGAAGCGCGTCGCCCGAACTTTGTCCTGCGCTCGCGCATTGATCAGTTGCTGCATGGTTCCTGCCGCAAACCGCATTACCCGGTCACCGATGGTCTTATCTGTGTCGACCGTGTGTTGGCCGAGGAACAGGACGCCTCGCAGCGGCCGGCGTTGTTGATGATGAGCGGCGATCAGATTTACGCCGACGACGTTGCGGGCCCGATGTTGCGGGCGATCCATGCCTTGATCGAGCGGCTGGGCCTGTTTGAAGAACACCTCGAAGGCGCCGTGGTCAGCGACAGCGCCAAACTCTACGAACACCCGGCCAGTTACTACCACCGTGCGGATTTGTTACCGGCGCTCAAGAGCAACGAAACCCTGCGTGATCGATTTTTCGGCGGCGCGAGCAAGCCGATTTTCACCAGCAGCAGTGCCGACAATCACCTGATGACCTTCGCGGAGGTGATGGCCATGTACCTGCTGGTCTGGTCGCCGACGCCCTGGACACTGATCAATCCGCAACCTCCCGTGCTGACGCTTGCACGACACAAACTGTATGCCGAAGAACAAACGTGTATCGATGACTTCCAGTCGGGCCTGGGCGGTGCCGCGCGGGCAATGGCGCATCTGCCCTGCCTGATGATCTTCGACGACCACGATATTACCGATGACTGGAATCTGTCCGCGCAGTGGGAGGAAACGGCCTACGGCCATCCGTTCTCCAAGCGCATCATCGGCAACGCCTTGATCGCCTACATGCTGTGCCAGGGCTGGGGTAACAACCCGGATGCATTTGGCGACGTACTGGAGAAAACCCGTTTGCTCAGCGACACCGCGGGTGACCGTTACCTCGACAGTCCGGTGCAAGATGACTTGATCGACGCGCTGTTGAAATTTCAGCAGTGGCAATACGTGCTGCCGACCACGCCCGCACTGGTGGTGATCGATACCCGCACCCGGCGCTGGCGCAGTGAGATGAACCTCAAGCTACCGTCGGGTCTGCTGGACTGGGAAGCCCTCAGCGAACTGCAACAGGAACTGCTGGATCACCCGTCGGCGATCATCGTTTCACCGGCGCCGATCTTCGGCGTCAAACTGATCGAAACCGTGCAGAAAGTCTTCAGCTGGTTCGGTTATCCCCTGCTGGTGGACGCCGAAAACTGGATGGCCCATCGCGGCGCGGCCCAAGTGATCCTGAACATTTTCCGACACTCGCGCACACCGGGTAACTACGTGGTGCTGTCCGGTGATGTGCATTATTCCTACGTCTACGAAGTCTTTATTCGACACCGCAAGGGCGGCCCGAAAATCTGGCAGATCACCAGCAGCGGCATCAAAAACGAATTCCCGCCCAGACTGCTCGAATGGTTCGACCGCCTCAATCGCTGGCTCTATTCACCGCGTTCGCCACTGAACTGGCTGACCAAACGCCGCCGCATGCGCATCGTCCCTCACACCCCCGAACATGCCGAGGCCGGCGAACGGCTATGGAACTCGGCAGGCATCGGCCAGGTGTTCTTCAATGAGAAAGGACAACCCCAGGACATTTATCAGCACAACTCAAACGGCTCGCCCAAGACCCGGATGGTTGCGCCTGAACATGACGACTGAAACGGCGAGTCACCATGAACCTCACCCGCACGCTGATCATCGGCAACTCTGGCTCCGGTAAAAGCTGGCTGGCGCAACGATTGGCGGCACAACTGAAGGCGCCATGGATCGATCTCGACAAGATTCACTGGATCTCGGACGAACACAGCATCGCCCGCCCCTATGCCGCAGTACTGGACATAGCGCGGGTTGCGGCCGATGAAGAACAGTGGGTGATCGAAGGCGTTTATGGCTGGATCGTCAGCGAGCTTATGCACCGGGCAACGGCGCTGATTTGGTTGTGTGTTGATGACGAAAACTGTGTTGCCAATATTCGTCAGAGAGTACAAAAACCGGACGATGACGAGTTGCTGAAGGCGATGCTTGTATGGGCCGCCAGTTATCGGATTCGCGAGGACTCCAGTGGATTTGCCGCACACCGGCAACTGTTCGGAGGGTTCAACGGTTCAAAACTCAAACTTGTGGATCGAACTGAAATCAACGAGTTCGCGAACACCGATAAACCATCCCCTATCCTCTAATGCCGATCAGTTAAACCGAACCGCACTTTGTAGCAGCTGGCGAAGCCTGCGTTCGGCTGCGTAGCAGTCGTGAAATCAGCCGATGCGGTGTTTCAGGTAGACCGCAAACTCATGTTTTACGACTGCTACGCAGCCGAACGCAGGCTTCGCCAGCTGCTACGGTTCGCGTATTAGGCTTAAGTGATCGGCATTACCCATACGCCCCCGATTTAAGAGCACTATATCGCTCCCCTATTCACGTCTGCGGACCTGAATCATGAGAGCGCCAAACCACCTCAATGCCCTGCGGGCCTTCGAATCAGCGGCCCGGCGATTGAGTGAAGTGGCCGAGGCTGGTGCCAGGGCCGTGCATTCACTATCGCGGAGGGCCGTTGGGATCACAATGCACAAGATCTGTGGGGGGGGGGGATGGAAAAACTTTGGAGCAAGAGATGGCACGTAATTCGGATTGGGACTACATCGCTCCCAGAAACGTCTTGAAGAAGCTTCGGCGATACTGAGTGCAAGCGCAGAGACCGCGTCTGTGCAACGACCACTCAGAGGTATTACCTTGTCATCCTGTACTCATTTCTGTACGTTCTCTGCATCAAGCGAGGACTACGCCATGCAAACCATCAACTACACCACCGCGCGGGCACATCTGGCGGAAACCATGGATCGGGTCAACGAAGACCGTGCTCCATTATTGGTGACCCGCCAAAAAGGTGAGCCCGTTGTGATGATGTCTCTCGCGGAGTACAACGCGCTCGAAGAGACCGCCTACCTGTTGCGTTCACCTGCCAATGCCGAGCGCCTGATCAAATCAATCGGCAACCTGCGAGCAGGGAAAACCCAAGCCCGGCAACTCATCGAAGAATGAAAATCGAGTTCACATCTGACGGTTGGGACGACTATCTATGGTTCCAACAAAACGACAAGGCAGGGCTCAAACGAATCAACCTGCTGATTAAGGCTATCCAACGTGAACCCTTTGCTGGACTCGGAAAACCTGAACCGCTCAAACACAATTTGAGCGGTTTTTGGTCACGCCGAATTACGGCTGAGCATCGATTGGTCTATGGGATCGAAGAAGGTTCGATATGCGTCGTGATGTGCAGGTATCACTACTGAGCGACCCTTTCAGGTCGCTCTCATTATCCGGCCAACCCCTCTGACAATCATCTCCACGTCCCGCTCATCAATCGTCAGCGGCGGCAGCAAGCGAATGGTCTTGCCCCGTGTCACGTTGATCAACAGACCGTGATCCCGCGCGGCAATCAGGGTCAGGTCGCGGATCGGTTGCTTGAGTTCGATGCCGATCATCAAGCCTTGGCCACGTATCGCCAGGACGTTCGGATCGTCCGCCAGTTCGCTACGTAATCTGGTCAAGAGGCGTTCGCCCTGAAGCTTGGCGTTTTCCAGCAGCCCTTGTTCTTCAATGATGTCCAGCACGGTGCAACCGACACGACAGGCCAGCGGGTTGCCGCCGAAGGTGCTGCCATGACTGCCCGGGGTGAACAGATCGGCGGCTTTGCCTCGGGCCAGACAGGCGCCGATGGGGATGCCGTTGCCCAACCCTTTCGCCAGCGTCATGACGTCCGGGACGATGCCTTCGTGCTGAAACGCGAACCATTGGCCGGTACGGCCGATGCCGGTCTGGATTTCGTCGAGCATCATTAGCCACGAGCGCTTGTTGCACAGTTCGCGTACTGCTTTGAGATAACCCGGCGGCGCCAGCTGGACACCGCTTTCGCCTTGGATCGGTTCCATCAGGATCGCCACGATTCTTTGGCCGTAGGCGTGCTGCACGTTCTCCAGTGCGCTGAGATCACCGAACGGCACTTTGACGAAATCCCCCGGCAACTCATTGAAACCCAGGCGCACGGCCGGGCCATCGCTGGCGGATAACGTGCCCAATGTCCGGCCATGAAAAGCGTTCTCCATGACCACCACCAGCGGTTGCTCGACGCCTTTGTGCCAGCCGTAAAGCCGTGCGAGTTTCAGCGCGGTTTCATTGGCTTCGGCACCGGAGTTGTTGAAGAACGCACGGTCCATGCCCGCCAGTTTCGTCAGTTTCTGCGCCAACCGCTGTTGCCAATCGATGCTGTAGAGGTTGGACGTGTGCAACAGCAAACCGGCCTGCTCGCTGATCGCCGAGACGATTCGAGGATGGGAGTGGCCGACATTGGTCACCGCCACACCCGCCACCGCGTCCAGGTACTCACGACCGGCCTCGTCCCAAAGGCGCGTGCCCAGCCCTCTGCTGAAACTCAGGGCCAGCGGTTGGTAAGTGCTCATCAGGCAGGCGGCGGTCATGGCATCAAGCTCCATCAAGGGTCGGTTTTTTGCAGTATGGTTAGCCACCTGAGCTGGATAAATGCTGCAATACTTCAATCATCTTAAAGCCGAGCTTGATAATGGATCTGTTCCAGGCAATGACCGTTTACGTACGCGTAGTGGAGGCTGGCAGCATGACGGYCGCCGCGCAGCAGTGTGAAATGTCCACGACCATGGTCGGCAATCACCTGCGAGCACTGGAGCAACGCCTGGGCGTGCGCTTGCTCCACCGTACGACTCGGCGCCAGCGCCTGACGGAGTTCGGCTCCGCTTATTACCTGCGTTGCCTTGAAGTACTGGGGTTAGTGGCCGATTCCGAACGCTTGGCCGAACAGAGTCAGGACGCGCCGAGTGGCATCTTGCGCATCACGGCACCGCTGACCTTCGGCACGGAAAAGCTCGCACCAGCGCTCAGCGAGTTTTCTCTGCAATGTCCGCAGGTCAAACTGGACGTGGTGCTCACTAACGGCCGCCCCGACCTACTCGAAAACGGCCTCGATGTGGCATTTCGCTTGGGCACCATTGAGCCGTCCAACCTGATCGCCCGCCCCCTGATCGACTACACCCTGACCATGTGCGCATCACCGGAATACCTGGCGCGCCGTACAACGCCGGAAAAACCCGAAGACCTGCAGCATCACGATTGCTTGTCCTTTGCCTATCCGGTCGGGGATGACTGGCAATCGGTCGCAAAACAATGGCGTCTGAGCGGGCCGGAAGGCGAAGTAATGGTGGCCGTCAGTGGTCCGATGCTGATCAATAGCTCCGCAGGGTTGCATCAGGCTGCTCGAACCGGGATGGGCATCGTGATGTTGCCCGATGCACTGGTCGAACAAGACCTGCTCAACGGAAAACTGGTGGCTTTGATGCAGAACTATCAACTGCCGAGCCGGCCGATGCACCTGGTGTACGCACAGGATCGCTACCGCTTGCCGAAATTACGCCACTTCGTCGACTTTGCCATGCAGTTATGGGGCAAAGACTAGGCGTGGCAATGCGCCATGCACTAATCTCGACGCCAGGCGAGTCAATTGAACGCTGTGCGTCAGGGGGGGGTTGGTGATGGGGGAAGCGACAAATATCAAGCCATTGAAGCTCAATGTGCCAGATTTTAGCGAAGACTTGCTTCATACAATTCTGGAACTGGTCAGCGACGGTATTTGGGACTGGAACGCCAACACAGGCTTTGTCTACCGCAACCCCGGTTGGTACACGATGCTCGGCTACGAGCCTCACTCCCTGGAAAACACCGCGTTGACCTGGGAAAACGTTATCCACCCTGATGACTACCCCTCGGTCATGGCCGCGTTTGATGACTACCTGAACCAACGCACGCCCACCTATCAGACCGAGTATCGCTGCCGCATGCTGGACGGCAGTTACCTTTGGATCGAAGACCGCGGCTATGTGCTGTCTCGCAACGCCGACGGCTCGGTAGCGCGGATGGTCGGAGCTCATCGCAGCATTGACGACAAGCGACGTCTGCTCGAGGCATTGGAACGACGCACTCATTCCCTTGAAGCGACCGTAGAAGAACGAACCCGGGAGTTGTCCCGGGTCAATCAGCAGCTTCAGGTTCAACTCGAAGAGAACCGCAGACTGGCGCAAACCGATACGCTGACCTCCATTGCCAATCGCTATCTGATGGAAAAAACCCTGCCTCAGGAATGCGAACGAGCCCAGCGTTTTCGACGCCCCCTGTCCATGATCACCATGGACATCGACGACTTCAAGTTCATCAACGATCACTATGGTCATGCCGTGGGTGATGCGGCAATAGTGCAGGTGGTCGAGAGCGTGAAGCACTGCGTGCGCGAAGGTGATCTGCTGGCGCGATGGGGGGGTGACGAGTTCATCATGATCCTTCCCGATACCTCGTTGGCTGATGCCAGGCTCCTCGCCGAAAAAATCCGCGATGGCCTGCTGAGCTTGCCACCTGTGGGCGCGTTTCAAGTGACCATGAGTTTCGGCGTCGTCCAGCGCTTCGAAGAAGAACAACAGACCGGATTGCTGGCCCGGGCCGATCAGGCGCTGTATCGGTCGAAAGTGGCGGGCAAGAATGTGATTTCGGGGTGACCCTCACCCGACATCAACTGCCATTCACATCCCTGTCTTCACCAACACCGGTTTCTCCTGATACCGATCGGGATACAACCGTTTCAACTGCGCCACTTTCGGTAGATCGTTAATCACGATGTACGGATAGGTCGGGTGCTCGGTCAGAAAATCCTGATGTTCCTCCTCCGCCGAGTAGAAACCGTTGTAGGTTTCCAGCTTGGTCACAATCGGTTTGTTGAACGAATGAGCAGCGTCGAGCTGGGCAATGTAAGCCTGGGCAATGCGTTGCTGTTCGGTGTTCTCAGTGAAAATCGCCGACCGGTATTGAGTGCCGCTATCGGGGCCCTGGCGGTTCAGTTCAGTGGGGTTGTGGGCCACGGAAAAATAGATCTGCAGCAACGTCCCGTAACTGACCTGAGCCGGATCGAAAGTGACCTCGACGGACTCCGCATGGCCGGTATCGCCTTCGCTGACCCGTTCATAGTGGGCAGTGTTGGCCGCACCACCGGCGTAACCGGAGACAGCTTTTTTCACACCTTTAACGTGCTGGAAAACACCTTGGACGCCCCAAAAACATCCGCCGGCAAACACCACTTTTTCGCTGTGGGCCTGGGTCGTTTCATCCAGCGCCGGCGGCGGGACAGCAACTGCGTCTTCAGCACCGAACGAGAATGCCGAGCACTGACCAATGAGGCCGGCAGCGGCCATTCCCAACAAGGTGCGGCGCCAGGTAAACAGGGTTTTCATGGGGCAGACTCCTCAACCAATGGAATGATTTCAACCGAACGTAAACGCATACGCCGACACACCCGGATCGAGAAACTCGATGCTGAACGTCCGGTCCGTCACGCTGCCGCTCTGGCGTATCAACTGATACAAACGCTGTGAGTTCACACTGCCGCTGCCATCGGGCGCCACATCGGTGCCGTGGGCATCACCAGGGGCTTTGCCGTCAATGAGCACTTTGAATCGCACCGGTTTACCGTCGGCGGCGGGGCCCAGCACCAAGTGCAAATCGCGAGCATGGAAGCGATAAACAATGCGACTGTCTGGCGCGCTGGAAGTCGCGCGCTCTGAACCGACATTCCATTTCCCGCCCAGACTCCAGTCGTTGAGGGCCAGTTCGGCGGGTGGGGTGTACGCGGCTACTTTGTCAGGCACAAGACCGGTCTCGGGGGCGAAATGCTCCGCCCGTTGGAAACCGACATAGGTTTCCGGTGATTGCACTTCGTTCATGTCCGGCGCGAGTTGAACCCCTGTTGCATCCGCAGTGATCAGACCGTCCGCGACCTTCACCGCTCCCGCTTCACGCAGCAGTTGCTGAATGACCCTTTCCGAGTCGGCGTACTCGCCTTCACCAAAGTGGTGATAACGAATGCGCCCCTGTGCATCCGCAAAATAATGTGCCGGCCAATATTCGTTGTTGAAGGCGCGCCAGATTTTGTAGTCGTTATCGATAGCCACCGGGTAATTGATGCCCAGGTCTTTCATGGCCTTGGTGACATTGCCGACATCCCGTTCAAAAGCGAATTCCGGTGCATGCACACCAATCACCACCAACCCTTGATCGCGATACTTTTCGGCCCAGGCTTTCACATACGGCAAGCTGCGCAGGCAGTTGATGCAGGAGTAGGTCCAGAAATCCACCAACACGACTTTGCCCTTCAAGGCCTGGGCGGTAAGCGGTGGCGAATTGAGCCATTGCACTGCGCCATCCAGCGCTGGGAGGTCACCTTCAATCGGCAAGGCGCCCGCTGCCTTGGCACTCGCTTTCATCGCGCCACCTGCGGCCATCATTGCCCCGCTGTTGTTCGGTGACTTGCCGGCCAACCGACCCACCAAGGCTTGCTCGATCCCGCCGGTGGACGCCGTCGAAATCCGCGCCAGAATCCCCGTATCCAATCCCAGGGCAATCGCGGCGACACCCGCAAGCATTGCTGCTCCCAAGCCGCGTCGTACCCATTCACCTGCGCCAATTGAACGTTTCATCGCTGCGAAAACTTTACCGCCGAGCAGCAACGCCACGGCGAGCGAGGTGGCGGCACCTGCCGCGTAAGCCAGCAGCAATAAAGTGGTTTCGATGCTTGCCCCTTGTAGCGCCGCACCAGTCAGCAACAGGCCCAGAATCGGCCCGGCGCAAGGTGCCCAGAGCAGGCCGGTGGCGACGCCGATCAGGAATGAAGCGCCCGGACGCGGCCGGAGATCGGCGCCAGCAGCGTCCGACAATCGGCTACCGGCCACCACCAATGGCCGCGTCAGACGTTCGGCCAATCGAGGCAGCAACAGTGTCAGCCCGAACACGGCAACGAACAGCAACGCGAGCCAGCGACCGTACTGATTGACTTGCACCACCCAACCGCCGCCCACCGCCGCCAACGTGGCGACCAGGGCAAAGGTCAGCGCCATCCCTGCCAACAGCGGCAAGCCACTCTTCATAAACGGCTGCCCGGTTCGAGCGAAGACAAAGGGCAGCACCGGTAGAATGCAGGGGCTGACAATCGTCAAAACGCCACCGAGATAAGCGAGAACCAAGAGCCACATAGCGTCGACCTGCATCAAGTGAGTGAAAGGAAATGCCCATGGATCAAGCCGCCCGTGGCTCGAACTTCAGCGCCAGACCGTTCATGCAGTAACGCAGGCCGGTAGGTTTTGGCCCGTCGTCGAAGACATGGCCCAGATGACCGCCACATCGCCGACAGTGGACTTCTTCACGCAGCACACCAAAGGACCGGTCCTGACGAGTGGTCACCGCTTTGTCCAAGGGTGCCCAGAAACTGGGCCAGCCGGTACGACTGTCAAACTTGGTGTCGGATGAGAACAGCGGCAAATCACACCCGGCGCAGGCGAAAACGCCCTTGCGATGTTCATTGTTCAATGGGCTGCTGTAGGCCCGCTCGGTGCCCTCTTCACGGAGGATTTCGTACTGCTCGTCGCTGAGCATGGCGTGCCATTCGCTGTCGCTGCGGGTCACCTCGAACACCTCTGCCGCACGGACCTCACTGACCAGTGCGGTACTGGCGGCAAATTTTGGCAACACACCGATCACCAGGGCTGCAGCGCCAAGCCCGCCGCCCGCTACAAGAAACTGTCGCCGTGAAAACATGGCCTTCTCCAAAATTCCAGCTGCCTGATATGGAACACAGCCTAGGCTTGGGTTGATCGCCAAATCCTCACGAGCAGTTAAACAATTCGTGATAACTCGGACTGAGGAAAACCCGCACAATGTGCCCATTGCGCTACAAAGGATTGAGCTTTATGGAACAGACCAAACGCGTCCTGGTGGTCGAGGACGATCTGCATATCGCCGACCTTATCTGCCTGCATCTTCGCGATGAGCAGTTCGAGGTGGTGCACTGCGCCGACGGTGATGAAGGCATGCGCCTGTTGCAGCAAGGAAGCTGGGACGCCTTGATCCTCGACCTGATGCTGCCCGGTGTCGACGGCCTGGAAATCTGCCGCCGGGCCCGGGCGATGGCCCGCTACACCCCGGTCATCATCACCAGTGCGCGCTCCAGCGAAATGCACCGGATTCTGGGGCTCGAGCTAGGCGCCGACGATTACCTCGCCAAACCTTTTTCGATGCTGGAACTGGTCGCCCGGGTCAAAGCCCTGCTGCGCCGGGTCGACGCCATGGCCCGCAACCTGAAAATGGACTCGGGCAGTCTGATGACGGACGGTCTGTCCATCGACCCGATCACCCGCGATGTCTCGCTCGACGGCCGACGCCTGGATCTCACGCCACGGGAGTTCGACCTGCTGTACTTCTTCGTCCGCCAACCCGGCAAGGTGTTCTCGCGCATGGACTTGCTCAACGCGGTCTGGGGCTACAGCCATGAAGGTTACGAACACACGGTGAACACTCACATCAATCGTCTGCGGGCCAAGATCGAAGCCGATTCGGCGCAACCTGCGCGCATCCTCACGGTGTGGGGGCGTGGCTACAAATTCGCCGTCAAGGAGGAGCAGCCATGAGGCTGACCCTGACAAAACGCCTGTCGCTGGTGTTCGCCATTCTGTTGCTGGTGTGCTGCGGCACATCGGCATGGATGCAAGTGCGCTCCAACAAGATGCATGAGCTGGAAGTGGTCCAGGGGCTGTCGCGCGATCTGGCGCAACATATCGCCCATGACACGGTGCTGATGGACAGCAGCGGCCTTATGCCCAATGCCATCCGTGAATTGTTCAGCAAGCTCATGCAGGTCAACCCCAGCGTCGAGGTCTATCTGCTGGACATCGAGGGCAAGATTGTGGGAAGTGCCGCACCGGAAGGCCGGATACGTCGGGAGCGGATCGATCTGGCCCCCGTCCAGCGCTTGCTCAACGGCGATGCACTGCCGATTCTCGGCGATGACCCGCGCAGCATCGACGGCCGTAAAGTGTTCAGCGCCGCGCCATTGCAGGTCAGCGGTCAGCCGGCCGGTTATCTCTATGTAGTTCTGCTCAGCGAAGAACACGACCGCTTCGCCGAACGCGGTGCCACCAGCGCTGCGCTCAATACCGCACTGATGTCCATCGGTCTGGTAGCGCTGTTGTGCCTGATCGCCGGCCTCACCGCATTTGCCCTGATTACCCGGCCGTTGCGGCGCTTGACCGAAAGGGTCAGCCAGTTCGACATCGATGGCATGCCCTCCACACCACCTGCCTCGGAACCGGTAGACAAAGCCGCCAGTCACGATGAAATTGCCGTGCTGGACGCCGCCTTCCGGCAGATGCAAACCCGCCTCAATGAACAGTGGCGCTCGCTGACGCGTCAGGACCAGGAACGCCGCGAGCTCGTGGCGAACATTTCCCACGACCTGCGCACGCCCTTGGCCTCGCTGCACGGGTACCTGGAAACCCTGTCGCTCAAGGACGCCACGCTATCCCCTGCCGACCGGCGTCGCTATCTGGGCATCGCCCTGGATCAAAGCCGCAAGGTGGGTGGGCTGGCGCAATCGCTGCTGGAACTGGTCAGGCTGGAACACGGTTTCGTACAACCGGTACTGGAGCGATTCTCCCTGACCGATCTGGTGCAGGATATTTTTCAGAAATTCGAATTGACAGCTGAAGCGCGCCAGATTGAGCTGAAGGCCACCTTCGCCCCCAACGTTTCTGCGGCCTGCGCCGACCTGGGGCTGATCGAGCGGGTGTTGACCAACCTGTTCGACAATGCCTTGCGCGATACCCCTCAAGGTGGAGAAATCGAACTGAGCCTGCGTCCCCAGGGACCGTTTATCGAAGTCACTGTCAGCGATACCGGGCCAGGCATTGCTGCGCCGTTGCGCGAAGGTCTGTTCCTGCGACCCTTCAACATTGGCGGTGCTCGACGCGATGGCGGGTTGGGGCTGCGTATCGTGCATCGGATCCTGCAATTGCATGGCCGCGAGATCCAGCTGATCGATCTGCCCGGGCGTGGTGCGACCTTTCGCTTCTCCTTGCCGGTGGATCAGCAAACGGCAGAACAATGGGCGGCTCACTCGATGAATCTGAATTCGATAGGGAAATAGCCCGCAGCACACGTTCCGGCAATGCCCACAAATGCCCTCACGCAAAAATCATGACCAACCGCCTGTTCATCCGTGACAACGCTGCCGCGGTCCAATAGATTAGGCGACCTGAAAAGGCCCCGTGCTTTCTCGCCTCAATTCAAGTTAAAAGAAGTAGTGAAATTTCAATGTCTGATTCCAACACCGCTGAATCCGTAGTCACCTTGTCGTCCAAAGCGGAATACGAAAACTCCATCAATCTTTCACAGCATGTACCTCAGGCCAAGATCATCAGCGAAATGGTCCTGGACGCTTTTCAATCCACCCGGGAAAGCGACCAGATCCGCGAGCTGCGCGCCGCGATACGCCAGGCTCATGACAGCTTCGACGACGATAAAGCCTATGAACTGATGGGCGAACTCAAGCAACTCAAAGACGCGGAAGCGGCCGACATTGCGGCTCTGGAAGACCTGAGCAGCAAATTCTCGATCGGCCGGATTCTCTCCAGTTTCAAGGATGATCCGGCGTTTCAGGAAATCGTCTACGGCCTGGCGCTGAAAGTGCTGAACCAGACGCATCAAGCCGTCAGCAACCCGAGCAGCGGCAAAAGCAAAGCGGCTCGCGCCAAGAAAGACCTTGAAGTGTTCACCATCAGCAAGGACGGCATGAGCGTCACCCTGCCACTGCGCACCCCGCGATCAAGCCTGAACGTTGATCGCAAGGCACTGGAATTCCTCGGCTTTACCTTCGTCGGCGAAGGCGATGAAGCGGAGCTGGAAAGCGAGACTTTCCTGGACAACTCCGGCGCCGAACAAGCGGTCAACCGCAAGAACATCATCACCGCACTGCAACAGCAAACCGCGTTCGACGGCTACAGCATCGCCGCTCAGTAACACGCCCCACCTGAAAGCCCCGCCTACGAGTGAAAGCGGGGCTTTTTATTGCCTGCAGGATTTATAGCGTCGAGGGATGCAAAGCCACGATCATGTCCACTTCTACCGGCGCGTTTTTCGGCAGCTGATAAACACCGACCGTCGTCCGGGTATGTTTTCCGGCATCGCCCAATACTTGGGTGAAGAGATCCGACGCACCGTTGGCCACCTCACTGAGGTCGACGAAGTCGAAGGTGGATTTCACATAAACGGTCATGCGAAGCACTGCCTTGACGTTTTCCAGTGAACCGACGGCCTCGCGGATGAGCGCCAGAGCGCGTATGGCACTGATGCTCGCGGCCTCCTGAGCGTCGGCCAGATTGAGTTCCAGCCCCACTCGACCGGGGTACTGGATTTTGCCGTTCATTCGCGGCACCAGACCACTGAGATACAGCTCATCGCCATACCGAAGCAGTAGCGCGTAATGCCCGCCGGCCGGGTTTTCGTCGTAGATATCGAAACCGAGTTCTTTGGCCATCGCGAGAAAACGTTCGTCGCGGGTTATGTGCTTAATCATCTACCGAGCTCTCCTGATCCATCATGCGAACTGCGTCCTTGATGGTAGAGACAGACGCTTCTCCTGATCAGGGCAAGTTCGTATAGAATCCAGCGAACTTTACTGCCAGGGAGACCAGTAAAATGCAGGCTCAGCGCGCCGTGATCGCCGCCATCGAGTTCCAGCCGGGAGCGCCGTTGGTGCAGCAGATTGTCGATCAGCTGTCCGTGGCGATCAGCCAGGGGGGCCTGCCGCACGGGGCCAAGTTGCCGCCGATTCGCGAACTCTCTGAGTTAATGAACGTCGGTAAATCCACCGTGGTCGACGCCCTCGACAGATTGCGCGCCAAGGGACTGGTGGTCTCACGCCAGGGCTCGGGGCATTACGTCCACCGGGCGAGCCCGCAAGCTCCTGCTGCTGGCCCGGATCTGCAACCGCAAGACACCCTCAGCAGGGTCCGCCGCGCAGTGCTGCTCGATAACGGCGCGCTGCGTCCCGGCTGTGGATTTCTGCCCGGCTCATGGCTGCCCGCCGAAGAATTGCTCAAAGCAGTGCGCGGCACCCTTCGCGCGACGTCATTGCGCATGGGCGAATACGGTGAGGTCGGTGGTTACCGACCGCTGCGTGAGGCGTTGCGGGTGAAGTTGTCGGGCTTCGGCATCGAAGTACCTGTGGAACAAATCATCACCACCGCTAACACCATGCAGACCATCGACCAGTTGATGCGCCTGTTGATAAAACCCGGTGATACGGTACTGCTCGACGACCCGTGCTACTTCAACCTGCACACCAACCTGGCGTTGCACGGTGCCAGGATCATCACCCTGCCCCGCGATTGCAATGGTCTGGACCTGGAGGCTTTCGAGCAATTGCTGATCGCCCATCGCCCCGCGCTCTACATGACCAACAGCACCCTGCATAACCCGACCGGGCACTCGTTTTCCGCGGCGCAGGTTTATCGCCTGCTGGAGTTGAGTCACCGTTACGGCTTCCACATTGTGGAAGACGATCTGTACGGCGATCTCCAGCAACGACRCACCCCACGCCTGGCCGCCAGCGGGCTGGACACGGTCAGCTACGTATCCGGTTTCTCCAAGACCCTGACGGCGAATAGCCGGGTCAGTTACGCCGTGTTGTCACCGCAACTGGCCGCCCGAATGATTGCCCTGAAGATGAGTATCGGCGGAGTGACCTCGGAATTGGCGGAGCAGATTATCCACACCATGCTCAGCAACGGCAGCTACGCCAAACACATCCGGCGCACGGTTGACCGCCTGTATGAATCGAGCAGTCGCGTGGCGCGCTGGCTGGTGGAGGCGGGATGCTCGGTGTCGTCGCTGCCAGGTGAAGGACTGTTCATCTGGACCCGTTTGCCCAACGGATTGCAGGCCGAAAACCTCGCCAACAAAGGCCTCAAGAATGACTTGGTGCTAACGCCCGGTACCATGTTGAGCAAAGCTGCCGACGCCAATAGTTTTCTGCGCTTCAATGTTGCGCACAGTGATGATTTACAGGTGCGCGAGCGGTTTTTCCGTTTGCTCGATAAGTAAGATTCCTGACACACCGAGGTGTGGCCATCGCGAGCAGGCTCGCTCCCACATTCGACCGCGTTCCTCCAGTTGGAATGCGATCCCCTGTGGGAGCGAGCCTGCTCGCGATGGCCGCGACACGGTCTACCAGAAAGCCCCAACAAAAAGCCCCGCACTTCTCTCGAAGGCGGGGCTTTTGTTTACAGCATCCGACGCTTAAGGCGCGTACGTCAGCAGCAGCTCGGTCGGCACTTTGAAGTCCAGGGACATCATCACGCTCAACGCGGTAATGGTGAAGATCGAGAACACGAACAGCTTGCGTGCCCAGACCGTATCATCCACTGCCTTGTAACCGGTCCAGGCCATGTACAACCAGTACATGCCCATGGCGGCGGCGACGGCGAGGTAGCTCATGCCGACGTAACCGCTGAAGGTCAGCATCAAGGTCGCCACGAGGAACGCCAGGATGTAGATCAGGATGTGCTTCTTGGCCACTTCGATGCCGCGCTTCACTGGCAGCACCGGAATCGATGCGGCCAGGTAATCGTTGAAGCGGAAAATCGCGATGGCGTAGGAATGCGGCATCTGCCACAGGCTGAACATCACCAGCAACGTCAGTGCGGCCATGTCGAAGCTGTTGGTCACAGCGACGTAGCCAATCACCGGCGGCATGGCGCCCGACAGACTGCCCACGAGCGTGCCGTGAACCGACTTGCGCTTGAGGTACAGGCTGTAGAAGCCGACGTAGATGACGAAACCGATCACCGCGAACAGCGCGGCCAGCGGGTTTGCCACCTTGTACAACAACGCAACGCCGGCAACACCCAGGACGGTCGCAAAGGCCAGGGCCAGTTTCAGGGAGATCAAGCCCTGGACCAGCACCCGGTTCTTGGTGCGTTCCATCTTCAGGTCAATGTCGCGGTCGATGCAGTTGTTGAACACGCAACCGGAAGCTACCACCAGGGACGTGCCGATCATGGCGGCCAGGAAAATGGCCAGATCGACATGCCCTTTCGAGGCCAGGAAAAATCCGCCCGCCACAGAAAGCACGTTACCGAAAATGATCCCCGGTTTGGTGATTTGGATAAAGTGCTTAAAGGACATCCGGACTTACCTCACTTCGCCATCATGAACGTGTGGATGCTGAACATGATCCACAGCGACAGGCCAACCAGCAGGACAATCACGATCGCGGCGAAAACAAACGCGATCACGTTGTTACGCTGCGCGGCCGAACGGTCCAGGTGCAGGAAGTACACCAGGTGCACCAGCACCTGGATGATCGCGAACGCGAGGACGATCCACAACGTGATCGACTTCGGCAGCGACGGGTACATCACCAGCGCAAACGGGATGACGGTCAGGATCACCGACAGGATGAAGCCGATCGCGTAGGACTTGACGCTGCCGTGGCCGGCATCGTGGCTGTCATGGGCGTGTGTATTAGCCATTTACATAGTCCCCATCAGATAAACAACGGTGAATACGCAGATCCACACGACGTCCAGGAAGTGCCAGAACAGGCTCAGGCAGCTCAGGCGGGTCTTGTTGGTCGACGTCAGGCCATGCTTCTTGACCTGATACATCATGATCGCCATCCAGATCAGACCGCTGGTCACGTGCAGACCGTGGGTACCGACCAGGGTGAAGAACCCGGACAGGAAGCCGCTGCGGCTAGGGCCGTAGCCTTCGGAGATCAACATGTGGAACTCGTTGATCTCCATGCCGATGAAGCCGGCGCCGAACAGGAAGGTCATGGCCAGCCAGCCCAGGACCTGCTTCTTGTTGCCCCGGTAGAACGCCAGCATGGCGAAGCCGTAGGTGATCGAACTGAACAACAGCAGAGCGGTTTCGCCCAGCACGTATGGCAGCTCGAAAATGTCGTGGCCCGACGGGCCACCCGCTACGTTGTTAACCAGTACCGCGTACACCGCGAAGATCGACGCAAACAGAATGCAGTCGGTCATCAGGTAGAGCCAGAAACCGTATACGGTCATCTCGCCCGAGTCGTGGTGATGGTCATCGTGCCCATGTCCATCGACATGGGTGTGTCCAGCATTGGTCACTAAGTTCGACATGGTTTAAGCCTGTTCCAACGAGGTTTCAACACGGGTGGCGGTGGCCGGGATTTTCCCTGCCGCGACCAGACGCTTGTGCTGCTCGGCTTCGATGCGTTCGATCACATCGACCGGCACCATGTAGCCTTGATCGTCACGTGCAGCGTGGATCACGAAGTAGATGACGGTGCCGGCCAAGCTAGCGATTGCCAGCCACCAGATGTGCCAGATCATTGCGAAACCGAACACGGTCAACAGCGCGCCCATCACAACGCCAGTGGCGGTGTTGTTCGGCATGTGGATCGGCTCGTACCTGGCCGGAGCCTTGTACGCAGTACCGTTTTCCTTCGCTTCGGTGAACGGGTCGATGCAGTCGGCTTTCGGCAGCACGGCGAAGTTGTAGAACGGTGGTGGCGACGAGGTCGACCATTCCAGCGTGTGGGCATTCCACGGATCACCGTGATCGCAGATGTTTTCTGGCTTGTTACGGTCACGCACACTCACGTAAAGCTGGATCAGTTGGCAAGCAATACCCACCGCGATCATCACCGCACCGAACAGAGCCACGTACAGGTACGGCACCCACTCAGGGTTGGTGCTGGCGTTCAGACGACGGGTCATGCCCATGAAGCCCAGTACGTAGAGCGGCATGAACGCGACGAAGAAGCCGGTGATCCAGAACCAGAATGCCGCCTTGCCCCAACCTTCGTGCAGCTTGAAGCCGAACGCTTTCGGGAAGTAGAAGGCGAAGCCAGCGATGTAGCCGAATACCGCGCCGCCGATGATCACGTTATGGAAGTGCGCGATCACGAACAGGCTGTTGTGCAGAACGAAGTCAGCACCCGGAATGGCCAGCAATACGCCGGTCATGCCGCCGATGGCGAAGGTCACCATGAAGCCCAGGGTCCACAGCACCTGGCTGGTGAAACGCAGACGGCCCTGGTAGATGGTGAACAGCCAGTTAAATAGCTTCACACCCGTCGGGATGGAAATCAGCATCGTCGCCAGACCGAAGAAGGCGTTGACGCTGGCACCCGAACCCATGGTGAAGAAGTGGTGCAGCCAAACCATGAAGCCCAGTACCGAGATCGCGCCGGAAGCGTAGATCATCGAGTGGTGGCCAAACAGTTTCTTGCCGGTGAAGGCCGAGATGACTTCCGAGAAAATGCCGAACGCCGGCAGGATCAGGATGTACACCTCAGGGTGACCCCAGGCCCAGAACAGGTTGACGTACATCATTGGATTACCACCAAGTTCATTGGTGAAAATGTGGAAATCCATGTAACGGTCAAGCGTCAGCAAAGCCAGGGTAGCGGTCAGGATCGGGAAGGAAGCGACGATCAAGACGTTGGCCCAGGTGCAGGTCCAGGTGAAGATCGGCATGTCCATCAGTTTCATGCCAGGGGTACGCATTTTCAGCACGGTAGCCAGGAAGTTGACCCCCGTTAACGTCGTACCTAGACCCGATAACTGTAGCGCCCAGATGTAGTAATCCATCCCCACGCCCGGACTGTATTGCAGACCCGACAACGGTGGATAAGCAACCCAACCGGTCTTGGCGAACTCGCCGACGCCCAGGGACAGGTTGATCAGCACCACGCCGGACACCAGCAGCCAGAAGCTCAGGGAGTTCAGGAACGGAAAGGCAACGTCACGCGCGCCGATCTGCAGCGGCACTGCAAGGTTCATCAGGCCGGTAAAGAATGGCATCGCCATGAAGATGATCATGATCACACCGTGAGCGGTGAAGATCTGGTCATAGTGTTCAGGCGGCAGATAGCCAGGCGAACCCTCGGTGGCCATGGCCAACTGGGTACGCATCATGATGGCGTCGGCAAAGCCGCGCAGCAGCATGACCATGGCGACGATGATGTACATCACGCCGATTTTCTTGTGGTCGACCGACGTCAGCCACTCGGTCCACAGGTAGGTCCACTTCTTGAAGTAGGTGATTGCAGCGAACAGCGACAGACCACCGAGCGCGATCATGGCGATGGTTATCATCACGATCGGTTCGTGGAACGGGACCGCTTCCCAACTTAATTTACCAAACATCGTTTACTCCTCTGCCCCGGCAGCTGAATGCGAGTTCATGTCCATTCCTTGCGTAGCGGCCACTTCTTTCTCTTTCTTCTCGTGCTTCACCTTAGGACCCGGTTTCATACCTTCGTACTTGTCGACGATGGTCTGGAACAGGTTCGGCGTCACCGAGGAGTAGAGCTCGACTGGGTTGTTCTGGCTCTGCTTGGCAAGGGCTGCGTACTCAGCTTGTTCAAGCTGCTTAGGTGCCTTTTTGACTTCACTTACCCAGGCGTCGAAATCTTCCTGGGAAGTTGCGATCGCTTTGAATTTCATGCCGGTGAAACCTGCGCCGCTGTAGTTGGCGGAGATACCGYCCATTTCAGCGTTACGGTCGGCGATCAGGTGCAGTTTGGTCTGCATGCCTGCCATCGCGTAGATCTGGCCGCCCAGGCCCGGAATGAAGAACGAGTTCATCACGGCGTCGGAGGTGATCTTGAAGTTGATTGGCGTGTGCGCCGGGAACACGATCTTGTTGACCGTGGCAATGCCTTGTTCCGGGTAGATGAACAGCCACTTCCAGTCCAGCGCGACCACTTCGATGGTCACAGGCTTGACGTCGGATTCAATCGGACGGTAAGGGTCCAATTCGTGGGTCGAAATGTAGGTGATGTAACCCAGGGCAATGATGATCAGGACCGGGATGGTCCAGACTGCCACTTCGATTTTGGTCGAGTGCGACCATTTCGGGGTGTAAATGGCGTTCTTGTTAGAGGCACGGTACTTCCAGGCGAACAGGAAGGTCATGACGATAACCGGCACCACGACCAACAGCATCAGCAGCGTGGCGGTGATGATCAGGTTTCGCTGTTCCAGGCCGACCTGGCCCGTGGGATTGAGCAAGGTCATGTTGCAGCCTCCCAGCAACAACGTGCCGAGCAGCGGCACTAGGCCTAGTAATCTGGGGTACCTGTTTTTACTCATCTCACGACCTCTAAAGCAGCTTGCGCAATGCAGTTGGGTTTTGATCGCCAACACTTCACCCTGCCAAGGGTTGGCATTTTTCTTGGATTGAATAAGGGGCTGCCCGTCGCGCGTCAGACGCTGCTCGACAAATCCTGGGCCAGCGGTAAGTTCTTATTCGATTTCGTGGTCAAAGGCCTTGTTACAGACCAATTCCATTTGGTGCGGATAGTTGGAAAGGCTCCGACACCTGGGAGTCGCATGAAGCGTTCAAGCCCCTCGACACCCTGTTTTCTGCTCATGCACCTGAGTAAAGGTGAGCAGTGCCGGGATTTCAGTGCGGGCGATTGTAGATATGTACCGACTCATAAACCATGTCTCATCTCGAAATAATTTCTATCCATTCCGGCAACAATCCATATCGCATTTCGCAAAAGCGCGGCATGTTATCGAAATTCATTCTCAACAAAAACACCAAAATTAGTAGGTCTACCTTGCGCAGTTCAGACAGGTCCGGGGTCCCCGCTTCCGACGCCGTCATCGCCCAATCCCCTATGAGACAAGGGCTCTGGCGATTCGCCAGCCCCTGTTAAAACTGCCTGCTTGATCATTTCCAGGGTGATGTGATGAACCACAGGAACAGTCCAATTTTGTTGTCTTGTCCTGCGTCAATTAATCCGCTTGAAACGCCTAGCGACACTCACGCTGTGACAACGTGTCGCACACGTGTCGCACCCCTGGTTGCCGCGCATCACGGTCTTTTTACCTGACCTCTAAAATGCTAAACGCCCCAGCCCTCTCAATGAGGGTCGGGGCGTTTTTATGGATGACGCTGCGGTGCGGCGAACCGCCTCAGCGCAGCGCTTTACGGTTACGCGAAGTGAGCAACGGCACCAGAATCACGATCAGCACGAACGACACCAGCGCCCATTGCGCCAGCGACAGACCGAGGATAGGCGGGTACGGCGTGGAACAGAAGCCATCCACCTGGAAACCCAGCGGGAAGATTTTCGCCAGCGGCAAACTATCCACAATCGGTTGCAACACGTCGATGCCGCAGCTGACCGCAGGATAGAACTGGGTGTAAACGTGGTGCCCGGCGACCGCTGTGCCTGCAATGGCACAGATGACCACCAGCGTCTCAAACACAGTAATGCTGCGACGGGTGCGCGTTGTCGCGCCGACGAAGGCAAACACCGCAATCAGCAATAACGCGTAGCGCTGGAGGATGCACAGCGGGCACGGAGCCTCGCCCTTGAACACTTGCAGGTACAACGCACCACCAATCAACGCCAGGCAAATGATGCCCAGTAACACCAGGTAGCGCCGTTCGCGCCCCAACCGCATTGTTTCCTCGCTCATCGCGCTTCCCTATTAGATAGCAGTTGCCGCCAGTCTACACGCAGGCTCCGACGTTTGAGAGCCTGGCGCGTGCTGTTGGATTGAGGGGAATAAACGATAAACCGGTTAAGAAGGGATTAACTTTTCGAACAGTCTTCAAGAATTGAGACCGAGGCGCGGCCATTCGCGAGCAGGCTCGCACACAATTGACCGCGTCGAGCACCAATCATGTGTCCGACGCGGATCCAATGTGGGAGCGAGCCTGCTCGCGAAGCAGGCGACTCGGTCTCCCGAGTCGCCACACACATTTACTCCAGCGCCGCAGCCGGCCCAAAGAACTCATAACGGCTTTGCTTCTCCGGAACCCCCAAGGCCTTGAGGTGACGCTTGACCGCGGCCATGAACCCTTTAGGTCCCAGGAAGTAAGCATCCAGGTCACGCTGCTCGGGCAACCACTCGCCCAATTGTTCCTGACTCAACAACCCGACCTTGTGCGCAGCGGCACTGACACCGTCATCTTCGTCGTAGCAATAGAAGCGCTTGAGTTGCGGATGACGTTCGGCCAACCCATCGATCCAGTCGCGGAAGGCATGCACGCTGCCGTTACGCGAGCAGTGGATAAAATGTACCGGGCGCTCGGTGGCCAATGCAGCTTCGAGCATTGCCAGCGTCGGAGTGATGCCGACGCCGCCACTGATCAGCACCAGCGGTTTGTCGCTGGCCGTCAGGGTGAAATCGCCCGAGGGCGGGAACAACTGAATGCTCGAACCGACCTGCAGATTATCGTGCAAGTGGTTAGACGCACGCCCACCGGTTTCACGTTTGACGCTGATGCGGTAGTGACCCTTGTTCGCCAACGCCGACAGCGAGTAGTTGCGACGAATCTCCTCGCCATCGAGGATCAGTTTCATGCCGATGTACTGGCCAGGCTCCGCCGCAAGGATCGGGCCTTTGTCGGCAGGTTCGAAGTAGAACGAGGTGATTTCCGCGCTTTCCTCGACCTTGGCCACGACGATGAATTCCCGCGCCCCGCGCCAGCCGCCAAGGGCTTGTTCTTTCTGGTCGTAAATACTGGCTTCGGCACCGATCAAAATCTCGGCGAGTTGACCATACGCCGCACCCCAGGCCGAAATAACCTCAGGGGTGGCGATTTCTTCACCCAGCACTTCAGCGATGGCGCGCAGCAGGCAGCTGCCGACAATCGGGTAGTGTTCCGGCAGGATTTGCAGGGCCACGTGCTTGTTGATGATTTTGGCCACCAGGTCGCCCAATTGGTCGAGCTGGTCGATGTGCCGTGCGTACATCAAAACACCGTTGGCCAGTGCGCGTGGCTGATCACCGCTGGCCTGGTGAGCCTGGTTGAACAGCGGGCGGACTTCCGGGTATTCGGAGAGCATCATGCGGTAGAAGTGCGTAATCAGCGCTTCGCCGCCGCTTTCCAGCAGTGGCACGGTGGATTTGACGATGGCACGGTCTTGAACGCTAAGCATAAGGACGACTCCGGAGCTTTATGTGTATTTCCTTAGACATATCAGTTTCCATGCCAAAGTTATATTCGTTAAAAATCAATAACTTGAAAACAACGTAGTCATATCGACACAAGCTGATTTATAGTCATAGCGACTACATGGAGTCACTATGACTGCAAAATCCTTGCTCACCGCCCTGCTGCCTCTGGTCTCTGACCTGTCCCGCGAACTGCCCGAAGGCGAGCGCTATCGACGCCTGCTCGAAGCCATGCGCGCCCTGCTCCCCTGCGATGCCGCTGCCTTGCTGCGCCTTGATGGCGAATGGCTGGTGCCGTTGGCCGTCGACGGGTTGAGCACCGACACGCTGGGCCGGCGTTTCAAAGTCAGCGAACACCCGCGCTTCGAGGCCTTGCTCAGCAGCCACGGCCCGACCCGCTTTGCCGCCRACAGCGACCTGCCTGACCCTTACGACGGACTGGTCGACGGCCTCGACGATCATCTGGAAGTCCATGATTGCATGGGTTGCCCGCTGTTTATCGACGAACGCCCGTGGGGTTTACTGACACTCGACGCCCTTGACCCGGAACAATTTGAACCCATCGAACTGGATGCCCTGCAAGCCTTTGCCAGCCTCGCGGCAGCCACGGTCAACGCCGCCGAACGCATCGAGCGCCTGGCCAATCGCGTCGAAGACGAACACCAGCGCGCCGAGGTTTACCGTCAGGCCAGCGGTCAGCAGGACCGCGAAATGATCGGCCAAAGCAAGGTGCACAAACGCTTGGTGGAAGAAATCAGCCTGGTGGGCGGCAGTGACCTGACCGTACTGATCACTGGCGAAACCGGGGTCGGCAAGGAACTGGTGGCGCAGGCGATCCATGCCGCTTCTGCGCGGGCCGACAAACCGATCATCAGCCTTAACTGCGCGGCCCTGCCTGACACTCTTGTCGAAAGCGAGTTGTTCGGCCACGTGCGGGGCGCGTTCACCGGGGCGACGAGTGATCGTCGCGGCAAGTTCGAACTGGCCAATGGCGGCACGCTGTTTCTCGATGAAGTCGGTGAACTGTCACTGACGGTGCAAGCCAAACTGCTGCGGGTCCTGCAAAGCGGGCAATTGCAGCGCTTGGGTTCGGACAAGGAACACCAGGTGGACGTGCGCCTGATCGCGGCGACTAACCGTGACCTGGCCGAGGAAGTGCGCAACGGTCGCTACCGTGCCGACTTTTACCACCGATTGAGCGTTTACCCCTTGCTGGTACCGGCACTGCGCGATCGCGGACGGGATGTATTGCTGCTCAGCGGCTTCTTCCTGGAGCAAAACCGCTCGCGCATGGGCCTCAACAGCCTGCGCTTGAACAGTGATGCCCAGGCCGCATTAATGGCCTACAACTGGCCGGGGAACGTGCGGGAGCTGGAGCATTTGATTGGCCGAAGTGCACTCAAAGCGCTGGGCAACTGCAAGGACCGACCGAAGATTCTCAGCCTGAGCGCTGCGGACCTGGATTTGCCCACAGGCCGCGTCGAGGCCATCAGCGAGCAGCCAGAGGCCAGCCCTTTCTTGCTGGTGTCTGGTGATTTGCGTGAAGCCACCGAGAACTATCAGCGGCAATTGATCAGTGCTTGCCTGGAGCGGCACCACAACAACTGGGCGAGTGCGGCCCGTGAGCTGGGCTTGGATCGGGCGAATCTGGGGCGCATGGCCAAACGATTGGGGATGAAATAACTCGCCCCCTGTAGATACCGTCTTGAACCTCACCGGGCAATCGCGTTTTGTCAGGCAAATYCCAGACGCAGCCTCGCGTTGCTCGTCAGCTGCTACGGGGAGGGTGGTGAGTCAGAGCTGGTTGAGGGGATTTGTAGCAGCTGCCGAGCCTGCGAGGC
>NZ_JBFUKU010000019.1:0-41945 GCF_056400685.1 Pseudomonas sp. P5_A12
GGGGAGTGGAGGCGATGTTGTGAGTCAGTTCCAGTGCCCGAGCGAGACGCATAAAAAAATCCGATACCTATTCAGGCATCGGATTTTGATTTCTTGCGGCCAAAGGTCAAGCAAGAGGGCTTAACTGATCGGCATTAACCCCAAGGTCTCCTTTTTTTGTCGCTCAAGTCGCTATCAGAACAACACACGGCAACGAATAGTAAATTCAACCATCCCGGTGCATCAGGAAAACTGCGTGTTCTGGGTTTATGACTGCTACGCAGCCGAAGCGGCCACCGCCTGAGTAGAGGTTACTTCTGTTGAGCGTGATGATGTGACACCCCTTCAATAAAGCCACATGAACTGCTTTTTATCTCTCTCCCAGAGGCAGACCGGTTTTACATAATGCTGCTGAGTCAAATTTTGCTAACAGATCATCAATCTCTACAGAATGCACCAAGAATTTCTGCCTGAAATCGGATTTTTTGATGTAAGAAATTTTACTATGGATAGTAGTTGGTATTGAGAGTACCCAATCTCTAAACACGTTATATGCAGTAAACATTTTACTGTTGATAGGGGGGTGTTGCGGCATAACTTACGTGCTCTATCAAATGGAATTCAAATTATTGCAAGGGATGCTATATGCAAAATTCTATCGCTTTTCCTCCGCCGTTGACATCGTCGAACGYTCTGCCCAACCAGCACAACGAATATCCAGGGTTTCTGTCAAATTTTGACAGTGCTCTAAATTGGGATGGAGAGCTTCCGACGGTTACTGTGGCTCACCGTGTTGAAACTATCAATAAAGAGCGCGACGCATATTCAAAGTTGGTAGCTATAGCACATTCGGTGCAGGATCAGATAGGAAGTGTTTTTTCGAATGGTACGGCGGGTGTGCGAAATGAAATAGAGGAGCGCATAAATTCATCTGTTGATACCCATTCATTAAATAAGCTGGAGGGGGACTTAAAAAAGAAATTCATTATTGTTGAGCTTCTGCAACAATTTAGAATGAATAGAAGTTGGTATGAAGCGGATATGTTTTTTGGCATAAATGCATTGTCGTTGGACAGTATGGAAACTGCCGAGCTATTCGCGGCTTATGTGGATACAGCAGAACACGAGGAAGAACGCCGAGGCTATTACGAAAACTTTCTGAGATCTCTGACAGCCGCCTACGTTAAACGAATCCTTGTCGAGGCTGTTTCCATTTTAGAGGACGCATCTCCAGCTATAGATGCTGCGATCCATTCTGCCTTGGCTAGAGGTGAAACGGCCTACAGCTTCAATTTAACCCTTAGTCAATCCGCGCAGGTGGTGACTGTAGCGGGTTCGGCTACTCTCCAAAACGCGGTCGGTTGGACCTTCGAGGCAGCGATCCGTAAAAGCACCCTGTTGTTGACAGGATTGGGAGAAGCACTTCTCAGTCGAGCGACGGCGATTGGGATCGGCACCTTGCTCTATTCGCCCGCTCTGGGTAACGGCGAGCGATATCCTCAAACGGTTCTCAAATTATCTGGTAGTGCAGTCTTGCCAGATGCATCGACTAACCTGAATGAAATCGCCGCTGTCGAAGGAACCATCGATCTTCCCTATCGGGTTTATGGTGATCTTGGCCAATACACACTGGTTGCAACACCGGCGGGAGGGAACATTTCGCCAGCGGTGCCAGTTCGGGCGCTGGAGTTCGACCAGCAGACTAACAGCTACAGTTTCACCTCCGCCGACGCACCGCCGATCACCCTAAGTTTTCCCATTATCCACTGGGATAACAGATCGACAACTTCACCTGCCAGACCCCTGCAAGTACCGCAATACACTGGCGTTGAACTGTTGCCACTACTCGTGCAGCCCGAAACATTGCCTGCGTTCGAGTTGCCGGACTTCAGGGACTGTATTTACTGCTTTCCGATCAGTAGTGGCTTGCCGCCAATCTACGTTGTTTTCAATAGTCCTTATGAAGGGGCTACCACAAGAGGAAAGCACAGCGGTCGATTGTTCAATCCCGCCAAAGCGGGAGGCCCGATCCTTGATCTCGATTGGACGGGTGCTACCGTGACTCAGGCGGGTGTTGACCTAGTTAAACTGCATACGGGCCGCTTCGACCATTCGGACGCCAATGCCATCATGGTTGACCGATTGGAAAAAATTCTGCGAGGTGAATTGATAACTACGGCTATCGACAAACGTTTCTATACTCATGAGTTGAGAGAGCTTGAACGTTTCAGAGCATTAGGGGTGGCTGACGGTGTAAATCCAAATGATTAAGGTGCTACCTGGAATAACACCCACGCGGCGACACTAGAAGACTACAAGCTAAAGGGTGAGTTTGAGTTGCTCTACACGCCTGAAGCTATAGAAGCAGATAACAAGCAGACAGAGAGAGAATACAAACAATTGGGAGGGACAAAGCAATGAGTGTCATAACAACCATCGTGCTCAACGAGAAACCTGAAGAGGTAATTCTATTTCTTACAAAAAATGAACTAGGTATCGATCTTCCTCGGCTTGACGGGCTTTATAATCGGGCTAGCTGGGCGCATGTGGGAGACAACATGGGATTATTGCATCTTGTTTTGAAAATGCGTGACGCTGGATTTGTAAAAATGGATGGAACCAGGATTAGGAGGGGGCCTAACTGGAGGGAACCGATATTCATGGTAGAGGGAAAATATACTTTTGATTGATATTGCTAAGCCTCTGTCACCTTTAGGGCGCGATTAGCAACTATTGTTTGGAAACGTCCGGCTTCCTGATATTGGTGATTGGATTCTGTCGAGCCTGGAGATAGGTTTACGATCGTTTGAGGGTTAGACAATTAACAAAAAAGAGAGCCCCTCGGCATTACGCCGAGGGGCTCCCTTTTTTCAGCGCTGGGCACCTGCGGTGTCCACGCGTTTTTCGCGAGCAGAGCTCGCTCCCACAGTCGCTATCAGAACAACACACGGCAACGAATGGTGCCGTTGATGTGCTGCAGTTTCTCTTGGGCGATTTCCGAGTAATCGGCGTCGACGTCGATGACGACGTAACCGACTTTCTCGTTGGTCTGCAGGAACTGACCGGAGATGTTGATGCCGTTTTCGGCGAACACCTTGTTGATCTCGCTCATCACACCCGGAATGTTTTCGTGGATGTGCAGCAGACGGTGCTTGCCAGGGTGAGCCGGCAGGGCCACTTCCGGGAAGTTCACCGACGATACGGAGGTACCGTTGTCGCTGTACTTGACCAGTTTTTCTGCCACTTCCAGACCGATGTTGGCTTGCGCTTCAGCGGTGGAGCCACCGATGTGCGGGGTCAGGATCACGTTGTCCAGGCCACGCAGCGGGCTTTCGAACTCTTCTTCGTTGGAGCGAGGCTCCACCGGGAATACGTCGATGGCCGCGCCGATCAGGTGCTTGTCCTTGATCGCATCCGCCAGGGCTTGCAGTTCAACCACGGTGCCGCGAGCCGCGTTGATCAGGATGCCGCCCTTCTTGATGGCGCGGATTTCCTTCTCGCCGATCATCCACTGGGTCGCAGCGGTTTCCGGAACGTGCAGGGTGACGATGTCGGACATGCCCAGCAGCTCGTGCAGGTTGCCGACCTGGGTGGCGTTACCCAGTGGCAGCTTGGTCACGGTGTCGTAGAAGTACACCTGCATGCCCAGGCCTTCAGCCAGAACCGACAGTTGAGTACCGATCGAGCCGTAACCGACGATGCCCAGCTTCTTGCCACGGATCTCGAAGGAGTTGGCCGCGCTCTTGATCCAGCCGCCACGGTGGCAGGAAGCGTTCTTCTCAGGGATGCCGCGCAGCAACAGGATCGCTTCGGCCAGCACCAGCTCGGCAACGGAGCGGGTGTTGGAGTACGGTGCGTTGAACACCGCGATGCCGCGTTCGCGCGCTGCGTTCAGGTCAACCTGGTTGGTGCCGATGCAGAAACAGCCGACAGCGACCAGCTTCTTCGCGTGATCGAAGATCTCTTCGGTCAGTTGAGTGCGGGAGCGAATGCCGATGAAGTGCGCATCAGCGATCTTTTCCTTCAGCTGGGCTTCCGGCAGAGAACCAGTGAGGTACTCGATGCTGGTGTAGCCCGCCGACTTGAGAACGTCGACAGCCGATTGGTGGACGCCTTCGAGAAGAAGGAACTTGATCTTGCTCTTATCGAGAGAAGTCTTGCTCATCTGCGTAAACCTGTATCCCGGAGAAAAATGGCAGGAAATAGCCAGCAGACGCTGACCCGGACGGCAAGAAAGCCGTCACCGCAGTTTGGCCGTTGGGCACTATGCTGCGGGGTCGGTATGCTAGCATATGCACCCCGCTAAACACTCATTCCTGCGACGTGAAGCGTTCTCAGGATGACCATGAATTGTTCGAGAGTTCTGTCGATGACCAATCCTGCCTTGATTGAAGAGCTGAAGACCCTGGTTGAGCCTGGCAAGGTGCTGACCGATGCCGACTCCCTGAATGCTTACGGTAAGGATTGGACCAAGCATTTCGCCCCCGCCCCGACCGCCATCGTGTTTCCCAAGACCACCGAACAGGTGCAAGCCATTGTCCGTTGGGCCAATGAACACAAGGTGGCGCTGGTGCCGTCCGGTGGTCGTACCGGGCTTTCCGCCGCGGCGGTAGCCGCCAATGGCGAAGTGGTCGTGTCCTTCGACTACATGAACCAGATTCTCGACGTGAACCTCACCGACCGCACTGCCGTTTGTCAGCCAGGCGTAGTGACCGAGCATTTGCAGAACGTCGCTGAAGAAAAAGGCCTGTATTACCCAGTGGACTTCGCTTCGGCAGGTTCCAGCCAGATTGGCGGCAATATCGGCACCAATGCCGGCGGGATCAAGGTCATTCGCTACGGCATGACCCGTAACTGGGTGGCGGGCATGAAAGTCGTGACCGGCAAGGGCGACCTGCTGGAACTGAACCGCGACCTGATCAAGAACGCCACCGGCTACGACATGCGTCAGCTGTTCATCGGCGCCGAAGGCACCCTCGGTTTTGTGGTTGAAGCGACCATGCGTCTGGATCGCGCGCCGAAAAACCTCACCGCGATGGTCCTTGGCACCACCGATTTCGACTCGATCATGCCGGTGTTGCACGCGTTCCAGAGCAAACTCGACCTGACCGCCTTCGAGTTCTTCTCCGATAAAGCCTTGGCCAAAGTCATGGCGCGCGGCGATGTCCCGGCGCCCTTCGAAACCGATTGCCCGTTCTACGCGCTGCTGGAATTCGAAGCGACCACCGAAGAAGTGGCCAACCACGCCCTGGAAACCTTCGAGCACTGCGTCGAGCAGGGCTGGGTGCTGGACGGCGTGATGAGCCAGAGCGAAACCCAGTTGCAGAACCTGTGGAAGCTGCGCGAGTACATCTCCGAAACCATTTCCCACTGGACGCCGTACAAAAACGACATTTCGGTCACCGTGTCGAAAGTCCCGGCGTTCCTCAAGGAAATCGACGCGATCGTCGGTGAACACTACCCGGACTTCGAAATTGTCTGGTTCGGACACATCGGCGACGGCAACCTGCACTTGAACATCCTCAAGCCGGACAACCTGAGCAAGGACGAGTTCTTCGCCAAGTGCGCGACCGTCAACAAGTGGGTGTTCGAAACCGTCGAGAAGTACAACGGTTCGATTTCTGCCGAACACGGCGTGGGCATGACCAAGCGTGATTATTTGACCTACAGCCGCTCGCCGGTCGAGATCGAGTACATGAAAGCGGTTAAAGCGGTGTTCGACCCGAACGGCATCATGAACCCGGGCAAGATCTTTGCTGTTTGATTTTCGAATGTTAAGAGCACGAATCAGGAGGCGGTAAATGAGCTATCAGCACCAGTATGTCGACGGTACGCGCATCCATTTCCCGTTGGGGAAAGTGGTGTGCATTGGCCGCAACTACGCCGAACACGCCAAGGAACTGGACAATCCGGTGCCAACCGAGCCACTGCTATTTATCAAGCCGGGCAGTTGTGTCGTACCGCTGGAAGGCGGTTTTGCCATTCCAGCCGAGCGCGGTTCGGTGCATTACGAAGCGGAAATCGCGGTGCTGATCGGCAAGCCGTTGTCGACCAAGCCAAGCCGCGAAGAAGTGCTGGATGCCATCTCCGGTTTCGCCCCGGCGCTGGACCTGACGCTGCGCGACAAGCAGGCCGAGCTGAAATCCAAAGGCCTGCCGTGGGAAATCGCCAAGTCGTTCGACGGCGCGGCGGTGATCGCGCCGTTCGTGTCTGGCAGCACCTTTGCTGACCTGACCGATATCGGCATTCGCCTGACCATCAACGGCGAAGTGCGCCAGGATGGTAACAGCAGCGCAATGCTCAACCCGATCGTGCCGATGATTCAGCACATGGCCGGCTGCTTCTCGCTGCAGGCCGGTGATGTGATCCTGACCGGTACGCCGGTGGGCGTTGGTCCGTTGAATGTCGGTGATGAGATTGTTCTGGAGTTGCCAGGCACAAGCCGCTTCACCAGCAGCGTGCGCTAACCCCGGCGCAAAACCCTGTAGGAGCTGGCTTGCCAGCGAAAGCGGTGTAACAGTCAACATGGATGTTGAATGTAAGGGCCTCTTCGCTGGCAAGCCAGCTCCTACAGGACTTGGGGCAATCCCGCCATTTYCCGTTTTTTTCACATGGTCTCTGGATAATTCCGGCGCTTGCGGCGTCTGAGCCGGTCCCAATTATGCTATTACCCCTAGCCTGAATTTCTGGAACGCATCCCCCAATGGCCACCACACCGCTGCCCACCTTCAAAACTACCCGCCGCTCCCGCTTCGGCTTGCGTTGGTATTCCTGGCTGTTGCTGGTTGCGGCCATCGCCTACGGTGTAGCGTTTGCGATGCATTGGGATGACCGGGGTGTGCTCTGGGTGAAAGAGCAATTCAAAAGCCCGGCCGAGCGTCAGGCCAGTGTCTGGCTGCCGGATTACCGGGCAGTGATCGACGCCAAGCTGCTGCCGGGCATGGAAAAGGATGAAGCCTCGGACCTGTCTTACGATCCGCAGACCAAAACCCTGTTTTCGGTGATGGGTAAAAAACCGTTCCTGGTCGAGTTGTCGTTGCAGGGCGACGTGTTGCGCAAGATGCCGCTGGTGGGTTGGAGCAACCCGGAAGGCGTGACTGTGATGGGCAATGGTCTGTTGGCCATTGTTGATGAGCGCGAACACATCCTGTCCATCGTCAAGGTCGATGCCGACACTCGCGAGCTGAACATCGCCGACTTCCCGAAATACGACCTCGGTCCTTCGAAAGACCAGAACAAAGCGTTTGAAGCCGTCGTCTGGGATGCACGCAACCAGCAGATCCTGCTCGGAGAGGAGCGTCCGCCCGCACTGTTCAGCTGGAAAAGCGACGGCAGCCCAGTGCTCAAGGGCGACAAGCAGAAACTGGTCAGTGACAAACTGGACATGCGTAACCTGTCGGCCCTGGCCATCGATCCGCGTACTGGCCACACTCTGGCGCTGTCTGCCGACTCCCACTTGTTGCTGGAGTTGGACGAGAAGGGCGAGCAGGTCAGCTTCATGACCTTGCTCAGTGGTTTCAACGGCCTGAAGAAAACCATTCCACGGGCCGAAGGCGTGACCCTGGACGAAGCGGGTACGTTGTACATGGTGAGTGAGCCGAATCTGTTCTATCGCTTCGAAAAGCAGAAGTAGTCGGCAACAATCGCGCGGTTGTGATTAAAAGCCACTGGCCATTAAGCTTGAATTCATACAGGCGTGATATTTCATCCGCCTGTTTTGTTTTTGAGCTTGCCTGAATGCGCCGACTTGCCCGTCCCAAACCCCTCGTTTTGATCCTGTCAGTGATTGCGCTGATCGCGCTGGTCGCGGTCGGCCAATACATGCGCCTGTTCGAACGTGCCTGGTTCAACCTGCATACCCTTTGGCAGCCGCAGAGCACTGTGTCCATTGGCCTGGATCAATACCGGGTGGACATCGAAGCGCGGGTGATCGACGGGCTGGACGATGACGTCTCGGCGCTGACGTTCGATCCGGTGCGCAAAAGCCTGTTCACGGTCACCAACAAAAACTCGGAACTGATTGAGCTGTCCCTTGAGGGCAAGATTTTGCGGCGTGTGGCGTTGATAGGTTTCGGCGACCCGGAGGCGGTGGAATTTATCAGTCCCGACACCTACGTAATCACGGATGAGAGCGAGCAGCGGCTGATCAAGATTCATCTGGAGCAGGACACCACCTTCCTCGATGCTGCAGACGCCGAGCAGATGACCCTCGGCGTGCATATGGGCAGCAACAAAGGCTTTGAGGGATTGGCTTACGATTTGGTGGGCAAGCGGTTGTTCGTCGCCAAGGAGCGCGACCCGATGCTGATCTACGAAGTGCAGGGCTTCCCGCATTACAACCCGGAAAAATCCTACGCCGTGCACGTGGTAAACAACCCCAAACGCGATGCCGGGATGTTCGTGCGAGACCTGTCGAGCCTGCAATACGACGAGCGCAGCGGCCATTTACTGGCGCTGTCTGATGAGTCGCGGTTGATTCTGGAAATGGATGTAGACGGGCGGCCGTTGAGCACGATGTCATTGAGCAAGGGGCGTCAGGGCCTGCAAAAGAACGTGCCGCAAGCGGAAGGCATCGCCATGGACGATGATGGCACGATGTACCTCGTCAGCGAGCCGAACCTCTTCTACGTCTTCAAAAAACCCACACAACCCTGACCCATGATCGGTGCCATACGCAGATAGTGGGTTCACCGCAAAACCACTGTGGGAGCGAGCCTGCTCGCGATAGCGGTCTGCCATTCAACATCTCTGTCAACTGACACGACCCCATCGCGAGCAGGCTCGCTCCCACAGGTTTTGTGTTGTATATGGTTTATTCGGCGCGCAGGGTTTTTACGCCTTCGCTGGTGCCCAGCAGCAGCAAATCCGCCGGGCGCGCCGCGAACAGACCGTTGGTGACCACGCCAACAATCGCGTTGATCTGGCTTTCCAGTTCAACCGGATTGGTGATCTGCATGTTGAACACGTCGAGAATGATGTTGCCGTTGTCGGTCAGCACGCCCTCGCGGTAGACCGGGTCGCCGCCCAGTTTCACCAGTTCACGGGCCACGTGGCTGCGGGCCATCGGGATCACTTCGACCGGCAGCGGGAACTCGCCGAGCACCGGTACCAGTTTGCTGGCGTCGGCGATGCAGATGAAGGTCTTGGCCACGGCGGCAACAATCTTCTCGCGGGTCAGGGCTGCGCCGCCACCCTTGATCAGGTTCAGGTGTTCGTCGCTTTCATCGGCGCCATCGACGTAGAACTCCAGGTCGCTGACGGTGTTCAGCTCATACACCGGAATGCCATGGCCCTTGAGACGGGCGGCAGTGGCTTCGGAGCTGGCGACCGCGCCGTCGAACGCGCCTTTGTGCTTGGCCAGGGCATCGATGAAGCAGTTGGCGGTGGAGCCGGTGCCGACCCCGACAATGCTCTTGTCGTCGAGTTTCGGGAGGATGAAGTCGACGGCGGCCTGAGCCACTGCCTGTTTGAGTTGATCCTGGGTCATGCGGGCTCCGAAAGCGGCAAAGGGAGAACGGAAAGGCGGGCATTATAGCTCCATGCCCGGTTAAAACCTCTTGATTCGTGTGGTCGCCTGCCCGAAAGCCGGGTTAGACTCCGAGGGTCTGTTGACGTTTGGTGGYGGGCCGCGTTGTGCGCCAAATTGCGCGAGGCAAGGCGCGGGATGCCGCCCATGGTTGTTCCCTTGGCAAATCCCGCAACGCAGCCTTGCGCAATTTGGCGCACAACCCGAAGGGACGGTGCCAATTTTGCGCAGGGCTGCGTTGCTCGGAACTTATTTGGAACAACCGAACTGCGTTCCTCGCGCCTTGCCCTGCGCAAAATTGGCCTCCGTCGCGGCCCRCCACCAAACGTCAACAGACCCTAACCCTGCCCAACCCGCTCAGTGATGCTTTCCGATGCTCGAACAGTACGTCAAAAAGATCCTCACCTCGCGCGTTTATGACGTTGCCATAGAAACCCCATTGCAGACGGCCCGCCAGCTCTCCGAGCGGCTGGGCAACAGTATTTGGCTCAAGCGTGAAGACTTGCAGCCCGTGTTCTCGTTCAAGATTCGCGGCGCTTACAACAAGCTGACCCAATTGAGCGATGAAGAGCGTGCTCGCGGCGTGGTGACGGCTTCGGCGGGTAACCACGCACAGGGGCTGGCCCTGGCGGCGAAAGTGTTGGGTGTCAAAGCCACCATCGTCATGCCCAAGACCACTCCGGAAATCAAAGTCGAAGGCGTGCGTTCGCGCGGCGGCAAAGTGGTGCTGCACGGGGATTCGTTCCCGGAAGCTCTGGCCTACTCGCTGAAACTGGTTGACGAAAAAGGCTACGTCTACATTCACCCGTACGATGATCCCCACACCATTGCCGGGCAGGGCACGGTAGCGATGGAAATTCTGCGCCAGCACCCGGCGCCGCTGGATGCGATCTTCGTTCCGGTAGGCGGTGGCGGGCTGATCGCCGGCATTGCGGCCTATGTGAAATACCTGCGCCCAGAAATCAAGATCATCGGCGTCGAGCCGGACGACTCCAATTGCCTGCAAGCGGCCATGGCGGCCGGCGAGCGCGTGGTATTGCCGACCGTGGGCCTCTTCGCCGACGGCGTGGCGGTGGCGCAGATCGGTCAGCACACCTTCGACATCTGCAAAGACTATGTCGATGAAGTGATCACCGTCAGCACCGATGAGATCTGTGCGGCGATCAAGGATATCTACGACGATACCCGCTCGATCACTGAACCGGCTGGCGCACTGGGCGTGGCCGGGATCAAGAAATACGTCGAGCAGAACGGCGTCACCGGCCAGACCTTTGTGGCCATCGACTCCGGCGCCAACGTCAACTTCGACCGTTTGCGCCACGTCGCCGAACGCGCCGAACTGGGTGAGGGTCGCGAAGCAATCATCGCCGTGACCATCCCCGAGAAACCGGGCAGCTTCAAGGCGTTCTGCGAAGCCATCGGCAAGCGCCAGATCACCGAATTCAACTACCGCTACAACACCGGCAGCGAAGCGCACATCTTCGTGGGCGTGCAGACGCACCCGGAAACCGATCCGCGCAGTGCGCTGCTGGCGAGCCTCACCGAGCAGGGCTTCCCGGTGCTGGACCTGACCGACAATGAGCTGGCCAAGCTGCACATCCGCCACATGGTCGGTGGTCGTGCGGCCCATGTCGTCGATGAAGTGGTGCTGCGCTTCGAATTCCCGGAGCGTCCGGGGGCGTTGTTCAACTTCCTCAACAAACTCGGCGGACGCTGGAATATTTCGATGTTCCACTACCGCAACCACGGCGCGGCGGATGGCCGGGTGGTGGCGGGGCTGCAAGTGCCCCGTGACGAGCGTCATCTTGTGCCGGCGGCCCTTGAAGACATCGGCTATCCGTACTGGGACGAAAGCGACAACCCGGCCTATCAGCTGTTTCTCGGCTGAGTGGCTACTCTGAAGGGCAGGTCATAAGGAAATCGACAATGGAAACGTTAACTGCCCTGAAAGCGGCGCACATGGTTGCAACGGTGGTGTTGTTGATCGGCGCGCTGGGCCTGGGGATCTGGGTCTGGCGCACACGGCGCAATGGCGACGCGACCGCTGCAAGCCGCACCTTGCAGCGACCTCGCGTGTTTATCTGGCTGTTGATGGGCCTGGCGCTGCTGAGCATGCCGGTGACTGGCTGGTGGATGGTGCATCTGGTGGGCTGGTCGTTGGGGCAGACGTGGTTGTTGGCGTCCAGCGTGCTTTATACCGTTGCGGCGTTGGCGTGGTTCTGGCTGTTGGTGCGGCTGAATACATTGCGCAAGGCGCCGGGAGGCGCGGGCAAGTTTACCTTTGCCTTGGCGTTGTTCAGTTTTGTCTGTTTTGTTGCCATTGCTGGGTTGATGGGTGCCAAGCCTGTTTAGCGCGGAATCTGTAGCAGCTGTCGAGGTACGAGGYTGCGWTGGGCTGCGAAGCGGCCCCATGGGCGGTCCTGCGGACCGCAACGCAACCTCGTACCTCGGCAGCTGCTACAGGCGATATCAGTCGCGCAGACTGATCACCGGCCAACCACGCCTCTCGGCTTCAGCGCGCAAATTCGGATCAGGATCAACTGCCAACGGATGAGTCACCTGCTCCAGCAACGGCAAATCATTCATCGAGTCGCTATAGAAGTAGCTGTCCTCCAGCGAATACCCGGTCTCTTCCAGCCAACGATTCAACCGCGTCACCTTGCCTTCCCGGAAGCACGGTACGTCAGTGCTGCGCCCGGTATAACGACCATCGACCATCTCGCACTCGGTGGCGATCAAGGTTTCAACCCCCAAACGCTGGGCGATCGGCCCGGTCACAAAGCGGTTGGTCGCGGTGATGATCACCAGTTTGTCGCCAGCCTCGCGGTGTTTGGCCAATAGCGCCATGGCCTTGGGCAGCACGATCGGCTCGATGCAATCGCGCATGTAATCCAGGTGCCATTGCTCCAGCGTGGCCATCTCGGTGCGGCCGAGGACTTCCAGGCAGAAGTTCAGGTAGGCGGCGTTGTCGAGTTTGCCGGCCAGGTAGTCCTGATAGAACTCGTCGTTGCGGGCCTTGTAGGCGACGGCGTCGAGAAAGCCGCGCTCACACAGGTAATCGCCCCAGGCGTGGTCACTGTCGCCGCCCAGCAGGGTGTTGTCCAAGTCGAATAAAGCCAGACGCATTGCAGTTACTCGCTGAAAAGTCTGTAGAAAGGCGCCCAGAATACGGACTTTTCACAAGAGTGCACATAAGGTCGGTCGGCGCGTTGCTGCTTTCACAACCTTTGTGGAACAATGCGGCGATATGCGTTTGCGAGGTTGTTGCCGTGATCGACCCCGATGGTTTCCGCCCCAATGTCGGGATCATTCTCACGAATGATGCCGGACAGGTGCTATGGGCTCGCCGTATCAATCAAGATGCGTGGCAGTTTCCACAGGGTGGGATCAACCCCCAGGAGACGCCGGAAGACGCCTTGTAYCGCGAGYTGAAYGAAGAAGTGGGKCTKGAGCGCGAAGATGTKSAAATTCTCGCCTGCACCCGGGGCTGGTTGCGCTATCGTTTGCCGCAACGTCTGGTCCGTACCCACAGCCAACCGCTGTGCATCGGCCAGAAACAGAAATGGTTTCTCCTGCGCCTGATCTCCAACGAGCAGCGGGTGCGGATGGATTTGACCGGTAAACCGGAGTTCGATGGCTGGCGCTGGGTCAGTTATTGGTATCCGTTGGGCCAGGTGGTGACATTCAAGCGCGAGGTGTATCGACGCGCTCTCAAAGAGCTTGCCCCGCGCCTTTTAACGCGCGACTGACGACGGAGTTCGACCCCGAGCCATGCTCAATACGCTGCGCAAGATCGTCCAGGAAGTTAACTCCGCCAAGGATCTCAAGGMGGCGTTGGGGATTATTGTGTTGCGCGTCAAAGAGGCCATGGGCAGCCAGGTTTGCTCGGTCTACCTGCTGGACCCTGAGACCAACCGCTTCGTGCTGATGGCCACCGAGGGCTTGAACAAGCGCTCGATCGGCAAGGTCAGCATGGCACCCAACGAAGGTCTGGTCGGCCTGGTCGGTACGCGTGAAGAACCCCTGAACCTCGAAAACGCCGCGGATCACCCGCGCTACCGTTATTTCGCCGAGACCGGCGAAGAGCGCTACGCCTCCTTCCTCGGGGCGCCGATCATTCATCACCGTCGCGTCGTTGGCGTGTTGGTCATTCAGCAAAAAGAACRCCGCCAGTTCGATGAAGGTGAAGAAGCCTTCCTCGTGACCATGAGCGCGCAGCTCGCCGGTGTTATCGCTCACGCCGAAGCCACCGGTTCGATCCGGGGCCTGGGGCGTCAGGGCAAGGGCATTCAGGAAGCCAAGTTCGTCGGCGTCCCGGGTTCGCCGGGTGCGGCGGTCGGTACGGCGGTGGTCATGCTGCCTCCTGCAGATCTGGACGTGGTGCCGGACAAGACCATCGTCGACATCGAAGCTGAACTCGGGCTGTTCAAGACCGCCATCGAAGGCGTGCGCGCCGACATGCGTGCCTTGTCCGCCAAGCTGGCAAACCAGTTGCGGCCCGAAGAGCGCGCGCTGTTTGATGTTTACCTGATGATGCTCGACGATGCCTCGCTCGGCAGCGAAATCACCACTGTGATCAAGACTGGCCAGTGGGCTCAGGGCGCGTTGCGTCAGGTCGTCACCGAACACGTCAACCGTTTCGAATTGATGGACGACGCCTACCTGCGTGAACGTGCCTCGGACGTCAAAGACCTCGGTCGCCGCCTGCTCGCCTATTTGCAGGAAGAGCGTCAGCAAACCCTGGTTTACCCCGACAACACCATTCTGGTCAGCGAAGAACTGACGCCGGCGATGCTCGGCGAAGTGCCGGAAGGCAAGCTGGTGGGTCTGGTGTCGGTCCTCGGTTCCGGCAACTCCCACGTGGCCATCCTGGCGCGCGCCATGGGTATCCCGACGGTGATGGGCCTGGTCGACTTGCCGTACTCGAAAGTCGACGGCATCCAGATGATCGTCGACGGTTACCACGGCGAGGTCTACACCAACCCGAGCGAAGTGCTGCGCAAGCAGTTCGCCGAAGTGGTCGAGGAAGAAAAACAACTGGCCCTCGGGCTGGATGCACTGCGTGATTTGCCGTGTATCACCGTCGATGGCCACCGCATGCCGTTGTGGGTCAACACCGGCCTGCTGGCGGATGTAGCGCGAGCGCAGAAGCGCGGTGCCGAAGGCGTCGGGCTGTACCGCACCGAAGTGCCGTTCATGATCAACCRGCGGTTCCCGAGCGAAAAGGAACAGCTGGCGATCTACCGCGAGCAACTTGCCGCTTTCCATCCGCAACCGGTGACCATGCGCACCCTGGACATCGGCGGCGACAAGTCACTGTCGTACTTCCCGATCAAGGAAGACAACCCGTTCCTCGGCTGGCGCGGCATTCGCGTCACCCTTGACCACCCGGAAATCTTCCTGGTGCAGACCCGTGCCATGCTCAAGGCCAGCGAAGGCCTGAACAACCTGCGCATTCTGCTGCCGATGATCTCCGGTACTCATGAACTGGAAGAGGCGCTGCACCTGATCCACCGGGCCTGGGGTGAAGTGCGCGACGAAGGCTGCGACGTGCCGATGCCGCCGATTGGCGTGATGATCGAGATTCCAGCGGCGGTGTATCAGACCAAGGAACTGGCGCGGCAAGTGGATTTCCTGTCGGTCGGCTCCAACGACCTGACCCAGTACCTGCTGGCCGTGGACCGTAACAACCCACGGGTGGCCGACCTTTACGACTACCTGCACCCGGCGGTGCTTCAGGCGTTGCAGAACGTAGTGCGTGACGCCCATGCCGAAGGCAAGCCGGTGAGCATCTGCGGTGAAATGGCTGGCGATCCGGCAGCGGCGGTGCTGTTGATGGCGATGGGCTTCGACAGCCTGTCGATGAACGCCACCAACTTGCCGAAAGTGAAGTGGATGCTGCGTCAGATCAACCTGAGCAAGGCCAAGGATTTGCTCGCGGAACTGATGACCATCGACAACCCGCAAGTTATCCACAGCTCGCTGCAACTGGCGCTGAAGAATCTTGGGTTGGCGCGGATGATCAATCCGGCTTCGGTCAAGACCCTCTAAAAGGCTGAAGGCCCCATCGCGAGCAGGGGATAGGTGTCGATCACAGATCCAATGTGGAGCGAGCCTGCTCGCGATGGGGCCAGTCCCGACAACAAAAAATTAAACCCAGATCTCCACTTCCCCAAGATGCCCGCCATACGGCCCGAAACTCCTTTCGACCACATGCCGCAACCCATCCGCCTGAACAATCAGCGCCGTACTCGCTCGCGTCCCATAACTCTGGCTGGCAATAAACACACTCGACAACAACGTTTCGGTCGCCAACCCAACCCCGGTGTCCGGCAGTTCGGTAAACGGCGCGGTCTGCGAGTCCGCCAATAACGCCAGCAAAGCCTGAGGCTGTGGATCCCCCAACACTTCCTCCAGCGCCGCCCGTGCTTTGAGCAATTTCGGCCACGGTGTATCCAGACCGGCATTCGACAGCCCATAAACACCGGGTGCCAGCATCACCGCCTCAGACTCTCGTGAATTGAAATGCCACAGCTCGTTGACATTGCCGATCAACAGATTAAACCCGGAATATTCCAGCGAACGCCTGACAACATCGTCCAAATAGTCATCAATCGGCTTGTCGCCTAACAGAAAACCGGCCACCAGTTCACCCCGCGATTTGCGCGACGGCGGTTGATGTGGATCACGGATGTTGGTCAGCGCGGCGAAGCGCCCGTTAGCGCCGATACCGAGCCAGGTGCCGCCGGCTTCCTGGTCACGGCCCGCATAAACGTGTGGCGCTTCAGGCCATTGCGCCAGAGGCAGGCTCGGGCGGGCATAGAATTCGTCGCGGTTGGCCGCCACGATCAGCGGCTGGGCGTGGCCGGGCCGCCAGGCGAAGACAATCAGGCACATAAGGTGGTCCTTGTGTGTTTTTTGCCCACTCTACGCAGACATCGCGCGGGTATCCATCGCCATCCAGTGGAGCCCGAGGCCATGCATCCGTTACCATGCCGCTCCGGTTTTGGGTGAAGAGTKGGACGCAGGCATGGAATTTCTGCTCTATCTGGCGCTGGGCGCTTGCGCAGGCGTGTTGGCCGGGCTGTTCGGGGTGGGTGGCGGGATCATCATCGTCCCCGTGTTGGTATTCAGTTTCACCTTGCAGGGCTTTGACACGTCGATCCTGACCCACTTGGCGGTCGGCACGTCCCTGGCGACGATTATCTTTACGTCGATCAATGCCGTCCGCGAACACCAGCGTCGTGGCGCGGTGCGTTGGCCGATTTTTGTCTGGATGACCGTGGGCATTCTGATCGGCGCCGGTTTCGGCGCGCTGACCGCCGAGGCGATCTCCGGCCCTAATTTGCAGAAGATCATTGGTTTGTTCGCCCTGGTCATCGCCGCGCAACTGGCGCTGGACGTCAAACCCAAGGCCAGCCGAACAGTGCCGGGCAAACTCGGTTTGACCGTGGCCGGCAGCGTGATTGGCTGGGCTTCGGCGATTTTCGGGATTGGCGGCGGCTCGTTGACCGTGCCGTTCCTGACCTGGCGCAGTGTGCCAATGCAACAAGCTGTGGCCACGTCGTCGGCCTGTGGTCTGCCGATTGCTTTGGCCAGTGCATTAAGTTTCATGATTCTGGGCTGGCACGATCCGTTGCTGCCGGCCCATAGTCTCGGTTTTGTTTATTTGCCGGCGCTGTTGGGCATTGCCCTGACCAGCATGGTCTTCGCCCGCCTCGGTGCGCGACTGGCCCACAAGCTGTCGCCGAAGTTGCTGAAAAGACTGTTTGCCGCTTTGCTGTTCTGCGTTGGCCTGAGTTTTCTGCTCTGACACGCGTCGCAATCCTGGCTTAATCCTGAGGTGGCAGCGTCGCCCGGGAAATTTGGTTTCAACTCTAATGAGGAGTCGCAATGCTGCCTTACCCGCAGATCGACCCGGTGGCCCTGGCCATCGGTCCGCTGAAAATCCACTGGTACGGTTTGATGTACCTGGTCGGCATTGGCGGCGCCTGGCTGCTGGCGTCTCGCCGGTTGAACCGGTTCGACCCGACCTGGACCAAGGAGAAACTCTCCGACATGGTCTTCTGGATGTCGATGGGCGTCATTGTTGGTGGCCGTTTGGGTTATGTGCTGTTCTACGATCTGCACGCCTACCTGGCCAACCCGGCGCTGATTTTCGAAGTGTGGAAGGGCGGCATGTCGTTCCACGGCGGTTTCATCGGTGTGATGCTGGCAGCGCTGTGGTTCGGTAAAAAGAACAACAAGTCGTTCTTCCAGCTGATGGATTTCGTCGCGCCAATGGTGCCGATTGGCTTGGGTGCCGGGCGTATTGGTAACTTCATCAACGCCGAATTGTGGGGCAAGGCGACTGACGTGCCATGGGCGATGATCTTCCCGCCGTTCAGCGATCCGGCGCAGTTGCCGCGTCATCCGTCGCAGCTGTATCAGTTCGCGCTGGAAGGCGTCGCGCTGTTCCTGATCTTGTGGCTGTTCTCGCGCAAGCCGCGGCCAACCATGGCGGTGTCCGGAATGTTCGCGCTGTTCTATGGCATCTTCCGTTTTATCGTCGAATTCGTCCGCGTACCGGACGCGCAATTGGGCTATCTGGCCTGGAACTGGCTGACCATGGGCCAAGTGCTCTGCGTACCGATGATCGTCGGCGGTCTGTTCCTGATCTGGCTGGCGTACCATCGCGCCCCGGCGACCCCAGCGGCAGCCGTATAAATTCGAATCCCGGAGGCGACGGCCTCCGGGTTCAAGGACACAGGTAACTCATGAAGCAATATCTCGAACTGGTCGCCCACGTCATCAAGAACGGCACCARGCAAGCCAACCGCACCGGCGTGAACACCATCAGCTTTCCGGGCGCGATGCTGCGTTACGACCTGAAAGAAGGGTTCCCGGCGATCACCACCCGCAAGATGGCCTTCAAATCGGCCATCGGCGAGATGTGTGGTTTTCTGCGTGGCGTGAATAACGCCGCCGAATTCCGCGCGCTGGGCTGCAAGGTCTGGGACCAGAACGCCAACGAAAACGCGCAGTGGCTGGCCAACCCGTTCCGTCAGGGCGAAGACGATCTCGGTGAGATCTACGGCGTGCAATGGCGCAAGTGGCCGGCGTACAAGCAGATCCCGGTCAGCAACCAGGCCGCCATTGAGCAGACCTTGRGCCAAGGCTATCGCCAGATCGCTGAAGGCGAAGAAGACGGCCAGGCCTACGTGGTGCTGTACAAAGCGATTGACCAGATCCGCCAGTGCGTCGACACCATCATCAAGGACCCGGGCAGCCGCCGCATCCTGTTCCACGGCTGGAACGTCGCCCAGCTCGATGAAATGGCCCTGCCGCCGTGCCACTTGCTGTACCAGTTCCACCCGAATGTCGAGACCAAGGAAATTTCCCTGACCCTCTACATCCGCTCCAACGACCTGGGCCTGGGCACGCCGTTCAACCTCACCGAAGGCGCCGCGCTGCTGAGCCTGATCGGTCGCCTGACCGGCTACACGCCGCGCTGGTTCACCTATTTCATCGGTGACGCCCACGTCTACGAAAACCACCTGGACATGCTCAACGAACAGCTCAAGCGCGAGCCGTTCCCGATGCCGAAACTGGTGATCAGTGACCGTGTGCCGGAATTTGCCAAGACGGGTGAATATCAGCCGGAGTGGCTGGAGCTGATCGAGCCGGGCGATTTCTCGCTGGAAGGGTACGAGCACCACGCGCCGATGACTGCGCCGATGGCGGTCTGAAGGCCTCTTACGATCGATGTGGGGGCGAGCAAGCCCCCCGAATTGGGCCGGAAGTGCTCAACAAATCGGCGTTTTACGCTTGCCCGTATACCTATTCGATCTAATTGAACTGTCATTGTTGACAGTGTCAGACCCTCGCTCTGAATGCTCCACTGAACCCTCTTTTACTAGCCTGTAACAGTGGATCTATGGAAAACACAAATGCTCCCTCGACCGATGGTTTTGGTTTTTTTGCGCCCGAGCAGATCAACCCTGAGCTGACGCTGAAGTCTGCCGACGATCAAAGCTCTGCCGCACTTCGCCCGCCCTTGATTGTGTGCCACCATAAAATCGATGATAGGTATTTCGAGTTTGGCACCTTGATGGATAACATGCTTATTATCCCCCGGGAAATCATTGGGGTGCACCCGTTCCGCGATTCGATAACGACTTGGATCAGCCTGTCGTCATCAGAGGTGCAGATCGGTGATCAAATGCGGGTGGACTGGACACCGATGGACGGCTCTCCGGAGTTTCGGTCGGAGCCAGAGACGGTTGCCAGCAATGAGGGCTATATGCGCGTTGCTATACCAGACAGCGAGCTCATCAGGTTTGAAGGTAAAAGAGTCGAGGTTATCTACGTCCATCTTCCGAAACAAGGCGGCGCAGAACCCTCGCCCTCGCGGTACGTCCATGTCGCGCCGGCGTTGGGCGACAAGCCGTATGTGAAGGTGAAGGCTGTGGTTGATGGTGTGCTGGATACGTCCGCTTACCCGAACGGAGTTGAGGTGAGCATTGGTCCAATTGAAAAAATGTGTGATTACAATGCAATAGAAGTGGTTTGGACGGTGGACGGCTATTGCCCAGAGCGTCTGCGTGGGATGACGGTCAATCCGCAGCAGGCTATGAGCTTTCATATCGACCCGGTCGTCTATAAGCCCTATGTTGGCAAGCGCGTAACTGTTTATTACCTGATTCACCTGGGTGCAGGCCTGAATTCCTACTTTATCTGGACCGTGAGTTCAGGCGCTGTGAGCTTCGAATTAAGCTAAACCGGCTGCCAGGTTTTACATCAATGCCCATGACTTCTTCCAACATGGGAATGCTCAACTTCCGTCGCCACAACCCCGCCACTCACCTCCAGCCGCTGCAAAATCCCGCACTGATCAATTTCCGGCCCTTCGCCGCAGCGTTGGCGCAGGTCGAGCAGTTGTGCCTGCAATGCCAGTAACCCATCGATCCGCGCTTTGACGTGGTGAATATGCTCTTCGATCAACGCATTCACGCTTTCGCACTGATCCTGCGGACTGTCGCGTAACGTCAGCAGACTGCGGATTTCTTCCAGGGTCATGTCGAGGGTGCGGCAGTTGCGGATGAAGGTCAGGCGTTCGGCGTGGGCCTGGGTGTAGACGCGGTAATTGCCGTCGCTGCGGGCCGGTTCTGGCAGCAGGTTTTCGCGCTCGTAGTAGCGGATGGTTTCCACGGCGCAGTCGGTGAGTCTGGCCAGTTCTCCAATCTTCATGACGGCAATCTCCAAATGGGTGCTTGACCCTATAGTGGCTACAGGGTCTTTACTTGGCAACAGGCACCTTTATGGACGCGACCTGATGAGCGATTCCCAGCACACCCACACCCCCAAGGCTGAGCATGATCACAGCCACAAGCTGCAGCCTGTGCAGAAGCATGAGCATGGCGGCCACGGGGATTCCTGCTGTTCCTCCAAAGTGGCGGCGCCGTCGCTGATCAAGTTGAGCGAGACGCCGACGTCCAGCGCCCGGCTGAGCAGTTTCCGCATCGACGCGATGGACTGCCCGACCGAGCAGACGCTGATCCAGAACAAACTCGGCAAGCTCGCGGGTGTGCAGCAGCTGGAATTCAACTTGATCAACCGGGTGTTGGGCGTGACCCACGATCTGCCGAGTACGGCGCCGATCATCGAGGCGATCAAATCCTTGGGCATGCAGGCTGAGCCGCTGGAGCAGGGTGTTGAAGCGCCCGCTCCAGCGCCGGAGAAAAAACCGTGGTGGCCATTGGCGCTGTCCGGTATCGGGGCACTGGCCGCCGAAGTCATCCACTTCACCCATTTCGCGCCCAACTGGGTGGTGGCGGTCATCGCGCTGGTCTCGATCCTCAGCGGCGGACTGGGCACTTACAAAAAGGGCTGGATCGCCCTGAAAAACCTCAACCTGAATATCAATGCGCTGATGAGCATCGCTGTGACCGGTGCGATCCTGATCGGGCAGTGGCCGGAAGCGGCGATGGTGATGTTCCTGTTCACCGTGGCCGAGTTGATCGAGGCAAAATCCCTGGACCGTGCGCGTAACGCCATCAGCGGCTTGATGCAGATGACCCCGGAACAGGCCACGGTGCAGTTGGCCGACGGCAGCTGGGTCGAGCAAGAGGTCAAAACCATCGATCTTGGCGCACGAGTTCGAGTGCGGCCCGGTGAGCGGATCGGTCTGGACGGTGAAGTGGTCTCGGGCAGTTCGACCATCGATCAGGCGCCGATCACTGGCGAAAGCCTGCCGGTGGAGAAAACCGTCGGCGACAAGGTGTTCGCCGGCACCATCAATCAGGCTGGTTCTCTGGAATACAGCGTGACCGCAGCGGCCAACAATTCAACGCTGGCGCGGATCATCCATGCCGTGGAACAAGCCCAAGGTGCGCGGGCGCCAACCCAGCGCTTTGTTGACCAGTTTTCGAAAATCTATACACCCGTGGTGTTCGTACTGGCCTTGGCTGTTGCGGTGATCCCGCCGTTGTTCATGGGCGCAGTCTGGTTTGACTGGATCTACCGCGCGCTGGTGTTGCTGGTGGTCGCTTGCCCGTGTGCGCTGGTGATTTCCACCCCGGTGACCATCGTCAGCGGCCTCGCGGCAGCGGCGCGCAAAGGGATTCTGGTCAAGGGCGGCGTCTATCTGGAAGGCGGTTACAAGCTCGATTACCTGGCCCTGGACAAGACCGGCACGATCACCCACGGCAAACCGGTGCAGACCGATTATTTGTCCCTCGACATCACTGCTGACGAAAGTGCTCCGGCGATTGCCGCAGCACTGGCCGGTCGTTCGGATCACCCGGTGTCGCTGGCCATCGCCAACGCGGCTGTGGATAAACAATTCGCGCCGCTGATTGTGGATAACTTCGAAGCACTGGCCGGTCGCGGTGTGCGCGGCGACATCAATGGTCAGACCTACCACTTGGGCAACCATCGCTTGGTAGAAGAACTGAACCTCTGCTCGCCGGCGCTGGAAGAGAAACTGTTCGCGCTGGAAAAACAGGGTAAGTCTGTGGTGCTGCTGCTCGACAAGTCCGGCCCGCTGGCACTGTTCGCCGTGGCGGACACCGTGAAAGAATCCAGCCGCGAAGCGATCCAGCGATTGCACGATCTGGGCATCAAGACCCTGATGCTCACCGGCGACAACGTCCACACCGCTCAAGCAATTGCCGCGCAAGTCGGCATCGACGAGGCCAAGGGCGATCTCTTGCCGACCGACAAGCTGCAAGCCATCGAAGCCCTTTATGCACAGGGGCATCACGTCGGCATGGTGGGCGATGGCATTAACGACGCACCGGCACTGGCCCGGGCCGAAATCGGTTTCGCCATGGCCGCGGCGGGCACCGATACCGCCATMGAAACCGCCGATGTTGCGCTGATGGACGACGACCTGCGCAAAATTCCGGCGTTCATCCGCTTGTCCCGCCAGACCTCCAGCATCCTGAAACAGAACATCGCCCTCGCTTTGGTCATCAAGGCGATCTTTCTTGGGGTAACCTTCGCCGGGATCGCCACCATGTGGATGGCGGTGTTCGCCGACATGGGCGTGAGCCTGCTGGTGGTGTTCAACGGTTTGCGCCTGCTGCGTAAATAGACGAAGAGGAAAGGGTGTGCTGAGTGCGGAGCTGAAGGCGTTTTACATGGTGGCCCGCTTGGGCAGCATTACCCTGGCGGCGAAAAAGCTTGGCCTGAGCCAGCCCACGGTGACGACGCAGATTCGTAACCTGGAAAGTCAGTACTCAGTTGAGCTTTTCTACCGTGGTGGCCGCCGCCTCAGCGTCAGTGATGAAGGCGCGCGGCTGCTGCCGATGGTCAAGGCGTTGTTGCAGCAGGAAGCCGATATCGAGTTTTTCCTGCGCAACAGCGGTCAGGTTCAGGGCACGCTGCGCATCGCTGCCACGGCGCCGTATTACATCCTTGATCTGGTGAAAACCTTTCGCGAGCGTTTGCCGCAGGTGGAAGTGTCGGTAGAAATCGGCAACTCCCAGCAAGTGCTTGAAGCGCTGGAGGAATACCGGGTGGATGTCGCGGCGTCGTCGCAGCTTCTCGACGATGCGCGACTGATTCGCCGGGTCCTTGGCAGTGATCCGTTGGTGCTGGCCGTACATCGCAATCATCCGCTGGCGGTTCATGACCATGTGCCGCTCAGCGCGCTGGCCGGGCACACGTTGTTGATGCGTGAGTCGGGTTCGACCACTCGACGATTGACTGAAGAGTTGTTGGCCAGCGCCGGGGTGAGTTTCGGGCCGCTACTGGAAATTGGCAGCCGCGAATCGATCCGTGAGGCGGTGCTGCGAAACATCGGCATCAGCATCATTGCCCGGCAGGAAGTGCCGCACGATCCACAACTGCGGGTGCTGACCATCGAAAATGCGCCGCAGATTCCCGAGTACCTGTATTGCCTCAAGGAGCGCAAAGGTGCGCGGCTGCCCGCGGCGTTTCTCGGGTTGGCGCAGGAAATGGCCCCGGCCTGATGATCGTTCCCACGCTTTGCGTGGGAATGCAGCCCGGGACGCTCTGCGTCCCAAGAGCCGAACGCGGAGCGTCCGAAGAGGCATTCCCACGCARAGCGTGGGAACGATCAGCGGTGAACCAAAATCCTCGAATACCACTATTAGCCATTTTTGCCTCACTGCCACATGACGGACGCATTACATCCCTAGGATGGCCTTCATCTGCTTGATGAGGCCTGTCCATGAACCACTCGAACGCAACTGCCCTGACCCACCCCGGCGCCCCGATGAAAGTACGCGGCGTGCAGAAACGCTTTGGCGCCTTTACCGCACTGGATAACGTTTCCCTCGACGTGGCGGCCGGTGAGCTGGTGTGCCTGCTGGGCCCGTCGGGTTGTGGCAAAACTACCTTGCTGCGCTGCATCGCCGGTCYGGAAAAGCAGGACTGCGGCGAGTTGTACCTGGGTGATCGCGACGTTTCCCACCTGGCCCCCCAAGCGCGGGACTACGGCATTCTCTTCCAGTCCTACGCGCTGTTCCCCAATCTCACCGTCGAAGCGAACATTGCCTACGGACTCGCCGGCAGTGGTCGTGACGAAGTGCGCAAGCGTGTCGGTCAGATGCTGGAACTGGTCGGCCTGATCGGCAGTGAGAAAAAGTACCCCGGCCAATTATCCGGCGGCCAACAGCAACGCGTCGCCCTGGCTCGGGCCTTGGCGCCGGCGCCTTCGTTATTGCTGCTGGACGAACCGATGTCGGCGCTCGACGCCCGGGTTCGCGAGCATCTGTGTACCGAGTTGCGCCAACTGCAACGCAACCTCGGCATCACCACCCTGATGGTCACGCACAATCAGGACGAAGCCATGCTGATGGCCGACCGCATCGCCGTGATGAACAACGGCAAGGTCGAGCAGTACGCCACACCGCAGGAAATCTACGACCGCCCGGCGACGCCGTTTGTGGCGGAATTCGTCGGCCAGGGCAACTGGCTGCCGTTCCAGCGCAGTAGCGACAGCCACGCTCAAGTCGGCGGGCTGAACATGCGCCTGGCCGATGGCAGCGCGAAAACCGCATCGGGCCGTTTGTTCTGTCGCCCGGAAGCAATCAACGTCAACCCGCTGGTGCATGAAGAAAACCTGTTCCCGGCCAAGGTTCGCGAGATCACTTTTCTCGGCAACCGCTGCCGCATGAGGTTCGAACTCGACCAATTGCCGGGTCACCCGTTGCTGGCCGAACTGGCACCGGAAGCCATGCCACGCCTTGGCGCCCAACAAATCATGGTTGCCTTGCCGCCGCGCAGCCTGCAGGTGTTTGCCTGATGAGCGCGAACATCGCGCTGCCGATTCCTCATAAGCAGGTTCGGCAGACCTCCCGCGTAGAAATCGGCGACCGGGTGTTCGTGGTCGGCGGCAAAATCCTGTTGCTGGTATTGCTCGGCGTCGCAGTGTTGATGCCATTGCTGGCGATCTTCTGGCGCGGATTCAGTTCGGAGGCCGGGCAGGGCGGTGGTCTGGTGGCCGCGCGGGAGTTGGTGACCAGCGAGAATTTCCACTGGCTGCTGGGTAACAGCCTCAAGGTTTCCCTCTGCGTGGCGACGATTGTCGTACCGCTGGCCTATTTGTTTGCCTACGCCCTGCAACGCACATTGATTCCCTGCAAGGGCATCTGGCGCGGGATTTCCCTGCTGCCTTTGATGGCGCCGTCGATGCTGCCGGGGATTGCTCTGGTGTATCTGTTCGGCAACCAAGGGATGTTGCGGGGTCTGCTCTCGGACAACATCTACGGCTTCTGGGGCATTGTGCTCGGTGAAGTGATCTACACCTTCCCCCACGCCTTGATGATTCTGCTTTCGGCGCTGTCCCTGGCGGATGCGCGACTGTTCGATGCCGCGTCCAGCATGGGCGCGAGTCCGGCGAAAGCCTTCCGCAGCATTACTTGGCCGGCGACGCGTCAGGCCGTGTTCGCCGCGTTCTGCCTGGTGTTCACCCTGACCATCACCGACTTCGGCGTGCCCGTGGTGGTCGGTGGCGACTATCAGGTGCTGGCGCTGGAAGCCTACAAAGCCGTGGTCGGTCAGCAGCAATTCGGTCGCGGCGCATTGATCGGCATGGTCCTGCTGCTGCCGGCGCTTCTCAGCTTCGGTGTCGATGCGTGGTTGCGTCGACGTCAGGGCGATTCCATGAGCGGCCGTGCCCAAGTCTTCAAACCCGCGCCATCGAAGCTGCGCGATGCGTGCTACCTGACCATTGTGTTGCTGATCTGCGCGGCGTTGCTGCTGGTGTTCGGCATGGCGGTGTTCTCCTCGCTGGTGAAGTTCTGGCCCTACAACCTGTCGTTGTCGCTCAACCATTACCAGTTCAACGACACGGCGGGCGGCGGCTGGCTGGCCTACGGCAACAGCGTGAAGATGGCCCTGTGCACGGCGGTGATCGGCAGCGTGCTGATCTTCACCGGCGCTTACCTGATGGAAAAAACCAAGGGGCAGCGCGGACTGAATCTGACCTTGCGCATGCTCAGTTTCGTACCGATGGCGGTGCCGGGCCTGGTGCTGGGCTTGGGTTATGTCTTCTTCTTCAATCTCACCGGCAACCCGCTGCATGTGCTCTACGGGACCATGACCCTGCTGGTGGTCTGCACCATTGCTCACTATTTGACCACTGCGCAAATGACCGCGACCACCGCGCTGCGTCAGCTCGACGCAGAGTTCGAAGCCGCCGCGCTGTCGCTCAAGGCGCCGCTGTATCGGCATTACCTGCGGGTCACCGTGCCGATCTGCCTGCCAGCGCTGCTGGACATCGTGCGCTATCTGTTCGTCTCGGCCATGACCACCGTATCGGCGGCGATCTTCCTTTATAGCCCAGACACCATCCTCGCGGCGGTGGCGGTGCTGAACATGGACGACGCCGGAAATGTTGGCGGCGCGGCGGCAATGTCGACCCTGATTCTGTTCACCTCGGCGGGCGTGTCTTTGCTGCTGGCCTGGGCTTCGCGCGGGTTGCTGCGCCGCTCCCAGGCCTGGCGGCAGACGGCGCCCGGCAATTGATTCGCTGCTCCTAAAACCGAAAGCCCTTCAACTCAACAACAGGAAAAGATCATGTTCAAGCCTATGGCCCTGGCCGCTGCTGTCCTCACCGCTTTCAGCCTGAACGCCTTCGCGGCGCCAACCGAGTTGACGGTGTACACCGCCCTCGAAGCCGAACAACTTAAGACCTACAAAGAAGCCTTCGAAAAGGCCAACCCGGACGTCGAGATCAAGTGGGTGCGTGATTCCACCGGCATCATCACCGCCAAGTTGCTGGCCGAAAAAGCCCGTCCACAAGCCGACGCCGTCTGGGGCCTGGCCGCTTCGAGCCTGGCGATTCTCGACCAGCAAGGCATGCTGCAAGGCTACGCGCCGAAGGACCTGGGCAAGATCGGCGGCAACTACCGCGACGCCGCCAACCCGCCCGCCTGGGTCGGCATGGACGTCTGGGCGGCGACCATTTGCTTCAACACCGTGGAAGCCGAGAAACAGGGCCTGACCAAACCCGTGAGCTGGCAAGACCTGACCAAGCCTGAGTACAAAGGCAAGATCGTCATGCCCAACCCAGCCTCGTCCGGCACCGGTTTCCTCGACGTCAGCGCCTGGCTGCAAACCTTCGGCGAGAAGCAGGGCTGGCAGTACATGGACGAGCTGCACCAGAACATCGGCCAGTACGTCCACTCCGGTTCCAAGCCTTGCAAACTGGCGGCTGCGGGCGAATTCCCGATCGGTATTTCCTTTGAATATCCGGCCGTTCAGTTGAAGCGCCAGGGCGCGCCTCTGGACATCATCCTGCCGAAAGAAGGCCTGGGCTGGGAGATCGAAGCGACTGCCGTGATCAAGGGCACGCCGCATGAAGACGCGGCGAAGAAATTGGCCGATTTCTCGGCAAGCCCGGCGGCAATGGAGCTCTACAAAGAGAACTTCGCTGTGCTCGCCCAACCGGGTATCGCCAAGCCGCAGACCGAATTGCCGGCTGATTATGAGCAGCGTTTGATCAAGAACGACTTTGCCTGGGCCTCGAAGAACCGCGACGAAATCCTCACCGAATGGCGCAAGCGCTATGACGGCAAGTCCGAGAAAGTGGCTGCCAAGTAACTGACACCGATCGTTCCCACGCTCCGCGTGGGAATGCAGCCATGGACGCTCTGCGTCCACTGTGACGCAGAGCGTCACGGGATTCATGCCCACGCGGAGCGTGGGAACGATCAATGGGGAACTCCATGACACACCACAACGACATGCTGATCGTAGGCGCCGGCATCCTCGGCCTGTCCCACGCCTACGCCGCCGCCCGGCGCGGTCTTAAGGTCACGGTTTTCGAACGCAGCGAAACGCCCCTGGGCGCCTCGGTGCGCAACTTCGGCCAGGCGCTCGTCACCGGCCAGCCGCCGGGGCCGATGCTCGAACTGGCCAAGGCCAGCCGCGAGATCTGGGGCCAATGGGCGCAACTCGCCGGCCTGCAACTCAAACGCAACGGCTCGTACCTGTTCGCCCGCACCGAAGCGGAAGAACACCTGCTTGACGCGTTTTGCGCCGGTCGCGCCGTGGAACACGGTTACCGTGTCGAGCTGCTGCGCGGCGCGGCGTTGCGTGATCTGTACGGCGGCCAGTTCAGCCATCACCGCGCCGCATTGCACGGGATGGAAGATCAGCAACTGTATTCCCGCGAGGCGATTCCGGCGCTGATCGATTACCTGCACCGCGAACTCGGCGTGACCTTTCATTTTTCGACCCTGGTCCGCGACATCGAGCCGGGCCGCTTGCACAGCACCATCGGGACCTTCAGCGCCGAGCAAATCATCGTATGCTCCGGCCACGATTATCAGACGTTGCTGGCCGAGCCGATTGCCGCACTCAACCCACAAATCTGCCGCCTGCAAATGCTCCGCGCCCGCCCGCAGATCAACCTCAACCTGCAACATGCGTTGCTCACCGGTTTGAGCTGCGTGCACTACGGCGCCTTCGCCGATCTACCGGAAGCGGTGGCGGTGCAGGCGCAGATTCTAAGAGACGAGCCGCATCTGCATGACAACGGTATTCACTTGCTGATCAGCCCAACGCCTTACGGTGAATTGATCATCGGCGACTCTCACCACTACGGCAGCGATCCCTCGCCGTTCAATGCCGAGCAAGTGGACAACTGGATGATCGAACTGGCCGAGCAGACGCTGGGCTGCAAAGTGCAAGTGGTCGAGCGCTGGCAGGGGGTCTATGGTTCACGGGGGCCGGGGCCGTTCTCGTTTCTGCGACCGGCACCGGGATTGAGCGTGGCGCTGATGCACACCGGCGTCGGCATGAGCGTCGGGCCAGCGATGGCTGAACGTAACGTTGCGACTTTGTTGGGAGAGCGTTGATGGGTAACCACAAACAGATGATTGACGAAGTGTTCGGTCTGTACGAGCGCTTTGGCGACAGCGATTACATCGGTGAACCGGTGTCACAGATCGAACATATGTCCCAGGCGGCGCAATGGGCGATGGCCGAAGGCTTCGACGATGAAGTGGTGCTGGCCGCGTTCTTTCATGACATCGGCCACATCTGTGCAGAAAGCGCCGAGAACATGGGCGGCTTCGGCGTGGTCAGTCACGAGCGCCTGGGTGCCGACTACTTGCGCCGCGCCGGTTTCAGCGAACGCATGGCGCGACTGGTGGAATACCACGTGCAGGCCAAGCGTTATCTGACGCTCAAAGAACCTGGGTACTACCAGCGCTTGAGTGAAGCCAGCCGCCGCACGCTGGGATATCAAGGTGGGGTGATGACACCGGCCGAGGCTGAAGCCTTCGAGCAGGATCCTCTTTGCGAAGTCAGTTTGCGCATGCGGCAGTGGGATGAGTTGGCCAAAGAGATGCATGTGCCGGTGATTGATTTGGCGATTCTGAAAGAAAAAGCGGGGCGCTTGCTAGCTGCGTGATGCTTTAGGGGGAACGCATACCACTGTGGGAGCGCGCCTGCTCGCGAAGGGGCCGGCGCAAACACCACAATCATCAAGCTTCACAACTGCTGCGCCAACACCTCTATCAGCTCCTGCCTTTCCGCCTGATTCAACTTCGCCTGCGGATTGAGCGACGACCACTGCGGATGCGCCCGAGCCTTGTTCAGCGCCTCGGGCAGTTTGCCTTCGCGCCAGGTCTTGTCCTGGGGCGTGGCGACCTGAATGCTGTCCATTGCCGCGTGCCCGCGTGCGTTCAGCGCCTGTAGCAGTTGGCGTTGACGCAATGCCAACAACCTCAGCACGCTGTCATCGATGGTCAGTTCTCGCTGGCCTTTGATCTTGCCCATTAACCGGCTGCCATAGCTGCGCGCGGTTTGCAGTGCGCCGCCTGCAATCGCGCCGGCCAGTGCTGCTGCGCCCAGGGTCAGGCCTCCCACCAGCAAGTCGACTCCGGCCCCGGCTGCCGCGCCAGCCGCGATCCCGCTGCCGACCCGCACACCGAGCTGTTTCAGGGTTTCCGGGTTGAACAAATCATCTCCCCAACGCCCATCGAGCAGCGGCAAGTCACTGGCCGCCGCATCCTGCGGACGAAACGCATACAGCTTGAGCAGCGCTTCAACGCAACGTTGTTCACGCTGACGCACGGCTTTGTGCAGTTCGCTGATGGCGTGCTGTTCCTGCTCCGCATCGCTGGCCACGCTGCGCCGGCAGGCAGCGCAATCAATCAGCAGTTCGGCAATCAGCCGCACCGCGCTTTGCTGGCGGGCCAGGCGCTGAGCCTGTTGATCGGCGATCAATCGCTCAAGCTGTTCACGGGAGTTTTCCAGCAACAGAGCGAGGCTTTCATAGAGGCGACGTTCGCCATCTTCCGGCGGCGCGACGCTGTCGAAACGCACCAGGGCATGCAAGCCCAGACGCGCCAGCGCTTCACGCCAATCCGGCTCGCGGTGGTTGGCGCTGCTGACGAAATTCAGCACCGGCAGCAGCGGCTTGCCGCAACTGGCCAGTACTTCCAGTTCATCGCGGTATTTGGCCAGCACCGGTTCGCGGGCATCGATCACATAGAGGCCGGCATCGCAGGTGAGCAGTTGCCGCAACACTTTGGCTTCCTGCTCAAAGCGTTGCCGGGCTTCACTGCCCTCAAGGAATCGCGCCAGGCGTGCCGGGCCGTCGAGACGTTCGCCGGGACGCTCCAGGCGTTCGAGGTAGTCGAGCAGGGCGATGGCGTCTTCCAGGCCGGGCGTGTCGTAGAGGTCGAGCAACGGCTCGCCATCCACCGACAAACGTGCGCCTTCGACGTGGCGGGTGGTGCTGGGGCGATGGGACACTTCGCCGAAGCCGACATCACGGGTCAGCGTGCGCAGCAATGAAGTTTTGCCGACGTTGGTGTGGCCGACCACGGCCAGCTTCAACGGTGCCTTCCAGGCGTTAGTCATGACCGCTCTCCAGCCAGTTCAGTGGCGCGCAATCGGCGAACGGCAGCTCCAGGTTTTGCAACGCTACATGCCAGTCGCCCAGCCGTTCGGCATCCAGCGCTTCGCCGGGTGGCGCTTGTAGCAGCCAGACGCGGGTGGCAGCGGCATTGCGCGCCAGTTCGGCGATCAGCGCGAGGCTGCCGCGGTCCGGCGAGCGACGTGGGTCGCAAGCGATGACCAGACGCGCGGGTGGAAAGCGGGTCAATTGTTCGAGGAGTCGGTTGCGTGATTCGCGGCTGTCGAGAACGCCGGCATTGCCCACGGTTTTTGGCAGTTGCGGCGGCCATGGACGTTGGCCATCCAGTTCGATGGCGACCAGCAGGGCGCCGTCGCTTTGCTGGTCAGTGACACCGCTTTCGACGCGATGCAGTTGCGCCGGAGCAGCATCACTGATGCCGAGGCGTTCGCTGGTGGGCATCAATCGTTCGCGCAGTTGGGCATAGCCGGGCAGGTTCAGGTCCAGATGCAATTTTGCTTGGCCGGTTTTCCAGCGCCACCGGCAAAACAGCATCAGCAGCAGACGCGGCAGCACCCCGTAGATCAGCAGGACCCCCACCAGCCAGGCGGCCCAGGCCTGCCGGGCGCTTTCGATGTTCAGCGCGGCATCGCCGCTGGCGCGGATCATCTCCACGGTGGGCACGCTGAAGCCGAGCAGGGCCGGCAGTGCTCCGAGGGCCTGAGTCATGGCGACGAAGGTGTCAGCGCTCAAAATGGTGGTTTCCCAGACAAAGCCGTAGCGCCGGGTGGCCAGCAACGTCAGCAGAATCGCCAGGGCGCTGAGCATGGCCAGCAACCACAGGCCGTTGACCAGCATGCCGATGGCCCAGCGATTGAGTTTGTGTCGTTGCAACAACAGCAACAGGGCTGGGGCCAGTTGCGCGGCTTTGGCATCGCGGGCGAGTTTTTCACTGAGCCACAACCATAAGCGCCCAAGGGTGGCGCCCTGTTCGCCGGCGAAGACCAGGCCCAGCGCCCAGCTCAGCAGCAGAATCAGGTTCAGCCCGAGCAGACTGCCCAAGGCCCAGAACACGTTCACCGGGGTCTGTCCGTCGCCCATCGCGGCAAAGGCCAGACCGGCGCCACTGACCACGGCCAGCACCGCCAACACGATCAGCGCCAGTCGCGCACCTTGCAGCCAGTGCTGGAGGGCGCTGGCCAAACCATCGCGTTCGGCCAGCCACACGGCCCGACGTTGAATCCGTGTCGGCAAGTCACCGCCGGCGCTGCGGGCCAGTCGGTTGGCTTCCAGATCTTCCAGGGGGCCGGCGTGTTCTTCACGCAGGCGGATGGTTTCGGTCAGCCAGAGGTTTTGCAGTCCAGTCAGTTCAGTCACGCGCGATCCCATCGCTCCATTGAGCTGTGAGCATAACCGCTGTGGCGCTTATCGGGGTACGGATGGCTCTGGTATCCTCTTCGGCATGACTAAATCACTCCCCCTCAGCCTGATCGCAGCCCTCGGTGAAAACCGCGTGATCGGCGTCGACAACAGCATGCCCTGGCACTTGCCGGGAGACTTCAAATACTTCAAGGCCACCACCCTCGGCAAGCCGATCATCATGGGTCGCAAGACCTGGGATTCCCTCGGACGTCCGCTGCCGGGCCGGTTGAACATCGTGGTCAGTCGTCAGGTGGACCTGGTGCTGGAAGGCGCCGAGGTTTACCCGTCGCTGGAAGCTGCGGTAGTTCGTGCCGAAGAATGGGCGAAGGAGCAGGGCGTTGATGAGCTGATGCTGATTGGCGGCGCGCAGTTGTATGCGCAGGGGATGGCGCAGGCGGATCGGTTGTATTTGACGCGCGTGGCGCTGAGCCCGGAAGGGGATGCGTGGTTTCCGGAGTTTGATTTGAACCAGTGGAAACTGGTGTCGAATGTGCCGAATCCGGCTGAAGGCGATAAGCCGGCGTACAATTTCGAAGTCTGGGAAAAAGCCTAAAAGCATCGCCAGCAGGCTGGCTCCCACAGTGAGTTTGAGGTGAAACACAGATTGTGTAATCACTCAAATCCCCTGTGGGAGCCAGCCTGCTGGCGATGAGGCCAAATCAGACGCTAAAGAATTTAAGCGTGAGCCAACTCCGCATGCTCATCCGCATCCAGCAACTCTTTATCCGTCTGCTGCATGATCTGGCTGGTAATCGCCCCGGCCGTCATCGAACCACTGACGTTCAGCGCCGTTCGCCCCATATCAATCAGCGGCTCGACTGAAATCAGCAACGCCACCAGTGACACCGGCAAACCCATCGCCGGCAGCACGATCAACGCGGCAAACGTCGCGCCACCGCCCACGCCCGCCACACCGGCCGAGCTCAGCGTCACAATCGCCACCAGCGTTGCAATCCACAGCGGGTCCATCGGGTTGATGCCCACGGTCGGCGCCACCATGACCGCCAACATCGCCGGGTACAGACCGGCACAGCCATTCTGGCCAATGGTTGCGCCGAACGACGCGGCGAAGCTGGCGATGGACTGAGGGATGCCCAAACGGCTGGTCTGCGCTTCGATGCTCAGCGGAATCGTCGCGGCGCTCGAACGGCTGGTGAAGGCAAACGTCAGCACCGGCCAGACCTTGCGGAAGAAGCGCAACGGGTTGATCCCGGCGACGGATACCAGCACGCCGTGAACCACAAACATCAGGCCCAGGCCAAGGTAGGACACCAGCACAAAACTGCCGAGCTTGATGATGTCTTGCAGGTTGGAACCGGCGACCACTTTGGTCATCAGTGCCAGTACGCCATACGGCGTCAGCTTCATCACCAGCCGCACCAGCCGCATCACCCAGGCTTGCAGGGTGTCGATGGCGTTGATCACTTTTTGACCTTTCTCGACGTCATCTTTCAGCAGTTGCAGCGCTGCGACACCAAGGAATGCGGCGAAGATCACCACGCTGATGATCGAGGTCGGTTTGGCACGAGCCAGATCGGCAAACGGGTTTTGCGGAATGAACGAGAGCAGCAGTTGCGGCACGTTCAGGTCGGCGACTTTGCCGGCGTAGTCGGACTGGATGGTTTGCAGGCGCGCCAGTTCCTGGGTGCCTGCCACCAGGCCTTCAGCGGTCAAGCCAAACAGGTTGGTCAAACCGATGCCGATCAACGCCGCCAAGGTGGTGGTGAACAGCAGCGTGCCGATGGTCAGGAAGCTGATCTTGCCCAAGAACGATGCGTTGTGCAGACGGGCCACGGCGCTGAGGATCGATGCGAACACCAGTGGGATCACGATCATTTGCAGCAACTGCACGTAACCATTGCCCACCAGATCAAACCAACTGATCGAGGCTTTCAATACCGGGTTGCCGGCGCCATAAACGGTGTGCAGCGCCACACCAAACAACACGCCCAGCACCAGCGCGAGCAGGACTTTTTTCGCCAGGCTCCAGGTGGAGTGACGGGTTTGTGCCAGGCCAAACAGCAGGGCAAGGAATACCAGCAGATTGAGGATCAGCGGCAGATTCATAAAAACTCCGATCAGACATGTGCCAGCTACCTTCCGGGGCAGCTGCGAGCCGGCAAGCCTAACAGCTTGATATCTAATGAATTAATATCAAAAACAAAGGTTGATTGTCGTTTTTGGAATAAGCAGGTGTCGCTGTCAGGGATGCAGTTGGCGCGATGGGTACGGTAGCCGTCGCTGACAGACGGGGACTGTCACACTTATTTGTTAGCGTGGATGTCTTCCAAATTCAGGGACGTTTAATAAGGAGAAGCATGTCGATGAAATTCGTACCGAAATTACTGGCTGTAGCACTTTGCCTGGGTCTTGCCGGTCAGGCGCTCGCCACCGACTTGAAACACTGGCCGGCCGATCAGGCCAAAGCGCTGGACGCAATGATTGCCGCCAACGCCAACAAAGGTAACTACGCGGTGTTCGACATGGACAACACCAGTTACCGCTACGACCTGGAAGAGTCGTTGCTGCCGTTCATGGAGAACAAGGGCCTGATCACCCGCGACAAACTCGACCCCTCCCTGAAACTGATTCCGTTCAAAGACACCGCCGACCACAAGGAAAGCCTGTTCAGCTACTACTACCGTCTCTGCGAACTCGACGACATGGTGTGCTACCCATGGGTCGCCCAGGTGTTCTCCGGCTTCACCCTCAAAGAACTCAAAGGTTATGTCGACGAGTTGATGGCGTCCGGCAAACCGGTGCCGGCCACGTATTACGAAGGCGACGTCGTCAAAAAACTCGACGTCAACCCACCCAAAGTCTTCACCGGCCAGACCGAGTTGTACAACAAACTGATGGAGAACGGCATCGAGGTCTACGTGATGACCGCCGCCTCCGAAGAACTGGTGCGCATGGTCGCGTCCGATCCGAAGTACGGGTACAACGTCAAACCGCAGAACGTCATCGGCGTGAGCCTGTTGCTCAAGGATCCGAAGTCCGGCGAGTTGACCACCGCGCGCAAACAGATCACCGCAGGCAAATATGACGAGAAGGCTAACCTCGGCCTCGAACTGACCCCGTACCTGTGGACCCCGGCAACCTGGATGGCGGGTAAACAAGCAGCGATTCTGACCTACATCGATCAGTGGAAGAAACCGGTGCTGGTCGGCGGCGACACCCCGAGCAGCGACGGTTACATGCTGTTCCACAGCGTCGACGTGAAAAAGGGCGGCATCCACTTGTGGGTCAACCGCAAAGATAAATACATGACTCAGATTAACGGCATGATGGCCAAGAACGCTGCGGCCCAGGCCCAGGAAGGGCTGGAAGTCACGGCAGACAGGAACTGGGTGATCGTGAAACCTGAAGAGATTCAGTAAGCACTGAAGCTGATCGTTCCCACGCTCTGCGTGGGAATGCAGCCCGCGACGCTCCGCGTCACTGGACGCGAAGCGTCCCTTGAAGCATTCCCACGCGGGAGCGTGGGAACGATCAGCCCCGCACTTGGCGGGGCATTTTTATTTCTGCGATTGACGCTTACAGCCCGTCTAGCATCGCCTTGTTACGCACGGCGCCCTTGTCGGCGCTGGTCGCCAGCAGGGCGTAGGCTTTCAGTGCAGTGGTCACCTTGCGTGGACGTTTTTCCACTGGCTTCCAGCCTTTCTGATCCTGCTCGGCACGACGCCCGGCCATTTCTTCGTCGCTGATCAACAGGTTGATCGAGCGGTTCGGAATGTCGATCAGCACTTTGTCACCGTCCTGCACCAGACCAATTGCGCCACCAGCAGCCGCTTCTGGCGAAGCGTGGCCGATGGACAGGCCCGAGGTGCCGCCGGAGAAACGGCCGTCGGTGAGCAGGGCGCAGGCTTTGCCCAGGCCTTTGGATTTCAGGTAGGACGTCGGGTACAGCATTTCCTGCATGCCCGGTCCACCTTTCGGGCCTTCGTAACGAATGATCACGATGTCGCCGGCTTTTACTTCGTCAGCGAGGATGCCGCGCACGGCGCTGTCCTGGCTTTCGAAGATCTTCGCGTTGCCTTCGAAGACGTGGATCGACTCGTCGACGCCAGCGGTTTTCACCACGCAGCCGTCCAGCGCGATGTTGCCGTAGAGAACGGCCAGGCCGCCTTCTTTCGAATAAGCGTGCTCGACACTGCGGATGCAGCCGTTTTCACGGTCGTCGTCCAGGGTTTCCCAGCGGGTCGACTGGCTGAACGCGGTTTGCGTCGGAATGCCTGCCGGGCCGGCCTTGAAGAAGTGATGCACGGCTTCGTCGTCGGTCTGGGTGATGTCCCACTTGGCGATGCCTTCGGCCAAGGTCTTGCTGTGCACGGTCGGCAGGTCGGTGTGCAACAGGCCGCCACGGGCCAGCGAGCCGAGGATGCTGAAGATCCCGCCGGCACGGTGCACGTCTTCCATGTGGTACTTCTGGATGTTCGGCGCGACTTTGCACAGTTGCGGGACGTGGCGGGACAGACGGTCGATGTCGCGAAGGTCGAAATCGATCTCGGCTTCCTGGGCTGCAGCCAGCAAGTGCAGGATGGTATTGGTGGAACCGCCCATGGCGATGTCCAGCGTCATGGCGTTTTCGAACGCCTTGAAGTTGGCGATATTGCGCGGCAGTACCGATTCGTCGTTCTCGCCGTAGTAACGCTTGCACAGCTCGACGATGGTGCGCCCGGCTTGCAGGAACAATTGCTCGCGGTCGCTGTGGGTGGCCAGGGTCGAACCGTTGCCCGGCAATGCCAGGCCCAGGGCTTCGACCAGGCAGTTCATCGAGTTGGCAGTGAACATGCCGGAGCACGAACCGCACGTCGGGCACGCACTGCGCTCGTACTCAGCGACTTTCTCGTCAGAAGCGCTGGAGTCGGCGGCGATCACCATGGCATCGACGAGGTCGAGACCGTGGCTGGCCAGTTTGGTCTTGCCGGCTTCCATCGGGCCGCCGGAGACGAAGATCACCGGAATGTTCAGGCGCAGAGCGGCCATCAACATGCCAGGGGTGATCTTGTCGCAGTTGGAGATGCAGACAATGGCGTCGGCGCAGTGGGCGTTGACCATGTATTCGACGGAGTCGGCGATGATCTCGCGACTCGGCAGCGAATACAGCATGCCGTCGTGGCCCATGGCAATGCCGTCATCCACGGCAATGGTGTTGAATTCTTTGGCGACACCGCCAGCGCGTTCGATTTCGCGGGCGACCAGTTGGCCCAGGTCCTTGAGGTGGACGTGGCCCGGTACGAACTGGGTGAACGAGTTGGCAATGGCGATGATCGGCTTTTTGAAGTCGTCATCTTTCATCCCCGTGGCGCGCCACAATGCGCGGGCACCGGCCATGTTGCGGCCGTGGGTGGATGTTTTCGAGCGGTAATCAGGCATGAAGCACTCCGGGCGGCTAATCAGGTATCAAAAGGGAAGTGAGCTTCTATTGACGTCTGGAACACTCAGAAATGGCCGTGTGTCCGGAAGTTGCCGATAACTTTGCGGGATCGCCGCGCGCTTCAGCTTGAGCTCATAAACCCGCCGGGGGATGACTGGCGATGAATGTCGCGATTCTACACGGCTGGCGTCAGGAGGGAATGCCGGGAAGCGTTGATCCAGTGCAGACGGAGCGTGTGGAATGACGACTGGCACGTTTCACCCGGTCCTGAGTGCCTGTTGAGTCTTGTGATTGATCACTGTGTTCACTCCAAGCCCGGCAACGCTCAGTGTCAGAAAGCCCAGAGCCAGAATCGTGGTCAGGTTTTCGGGCATCAGATTGATTACCGAGCTGGTCACACCGCCGAACATGAAAATCAACATGCCACCGACCGACGTGGAGGCCCCAGCATTTTCCGGGTAGAGACTCATGGCTTTGGAGTTGGCGATTGGCCTGGCAATGGTGGTGCCGATGGTGCAAACCAGCATGGAGATCAACACCGTCGCCGCAGAGAGACCGAACAGACGAGTCAGCCACAGCATGATCCCTCCTGAAACCGCGATCAGCCCCAGGCCGATAACGATCTGGGTGTTGGCTTGCAGGTATCGATGCAGCACGCTGGCTAATACTCCGCCGCATACATACGCCACGCCATACAGCAACAACGTCCAGGCGAATTCGTACGGCGAAAGCGCCAGACGCTCCATGAAAATGATGGGCGAAGAAACAATGAACGAAAAATGACAGGCGAAGCCCAAGGCGGAAATCAACCAGTAACCCATGAAGCGAACATCCGAGCATAAGCGCCAATAAGTACTGAAAAACCCCTTGTGTGGCGCCCTGTGGATAGGCGGAATTTCCTTGATTTGCCGGTAGGCGCCGAGCCAGGCAATAAACGCCAGTGCAATGAAGACATAAAAACTGCCTTGCCAACCAAAGCACGATTGCAGCCAGGTTCCCAGCAGTGGCGAAATTGAAATGAACACTCCGCCCCCCGTCACCATCCAGATCCTGATGCGCTCCCGTTCTCGACCGGCGAACAGGTCCTGTATCAGCGCCTGTGACAACGAAAATGAACCGCAACCCATCGCCTGAATCACGCGAAATAACAAAAACCAGCGGAAGTCGCTGACGACCATGCAACCAGCCGCTCCAATGGCCGCGATAGCAATGCCTCCCAGTAGCAGTTTCTTGCGCCCCCACCTGTCCGACAGTGGCCCGACCAGCACCACAGCCACTGCCAGGCCGATGGCGAACACGCTGACAGACAGGGCAATTGCGGACGGTGAGGTCTGAAAATAGTCAGAAAGCGCAGGAAATGATGGAAGCACCACGTCGAGAGGGAAAACACCCAGCAGCGTCATGCTCATCAACAGAATGACCATGGCCCGTTGTTTGTTGCCGTGGACTGCATCGTGTCCTTCATTCATCGAAAAGCCCTGCCTTGGTGAAGAGCTGCCGGTTGTAAGGCAGATCGAAAAATCCTGCTTTTTTCAAGGCGTTCAGCGTGGCGCTGGCACCCGACCGGGCCCGTTGCAGGCAGGTTTGCGCGTCGGACAGTCCTTCGATGATCTCTATGCAGGAGGTCTCACTGAGGCCGACACTGCGAAAGCTTGCCCTCAGCCAACGCTCGTCGACCTCAAAGAAAACCCGAATGATCTCCGGCAGCAGCCCGGCGCAGAACAGGCGTTGGGCGCTGTTCAGGTGCAGCCACAGATGATGGAAAACCTCGGAGAAATAGCGACTGTGCAGCGCTTCGTCGGCGAGGTGATCCCTGAGCATTTCCTGAACACCGCACACCAAAGCGTCTCGACAGATGTTGAGCAGATCCTTGGCGATGATCGTTTCGGAGACGAAACCGGTGAGGAACCATGCCAGTGGCTTGTGCCTGTCGGGTGTGTGCTCGAGCAGGGCGTTCAGTCGGGTGATTCGTTGCGGCATGACCGGCCGATCGGCCATGCCGTAGTGAGCGGCAATCTGCTCGGCGAGGCTATTGGAAAACAGGGCGTGGTAACCCTCATCGGTGTACAGCTGCAGCGCAGCCTTTTTCATCCGTTGGGGAACGCATACGCCGAGTTCGCCATGGACGATGGCTTCGACGGATCGATTGACGATGCGGTGTTCGAGCAAGGTGGTGTAGTCGAGGAAATACACCAGATGATTGGCCGACAGGCGATGGGATATTGCCCGGCCGGCTTCTTTGACTGCCGGGTGATTCAGATAGGGCAGGAGGGCCGGCGGAAACCAGTGTCGGGTTTCCAGTTGCTGCTCAACATCTGGCGACAATGAATAGGTGTGCTCGCTGGTTCGTACGGCGGCCCGGTTATCCCAGTCTCCGAGGGTGAAACGATGGGACCAGCCGGCGGGAACCGAGGCCTGCTCAATAAGCGAGTCAGTCATGGTTGCGAGTCCTGACGGCTTAGCAGCGCATTGAGTTCCTTGCACATCACATCCCCGTTGCTCTTGCCGCAACCGACAAAAAACAAAGGCTGTTCTGCGCTGTCATTGAGGCCCAGCAGCGTTTCGACCTGATCGTCCGTCAGCGCTCCGGTCAGCCAGGTGTTCAATCCCAGCGCGGTGGCCACCAACTGGAAGGTCTGGGAAATATGCCCCGCTTCTACATAGGCCATTCGATACGCGCGCGAGTGTTCATATTTCCACCACAGCTTGTCGAATCGACTGGTGATGAACAGGCCCACCGGCAGGTTATTAATGAAGTGTTGGCCACACAGCAGTTGACCCAATGGCCGGCAGGGCAGTGGGTTGACGAAGCTCAACGCATGCTCGGTTGAATGGTAGGCATAGAGCCCGGGTTTCAAGCCGCTGACATTTTGTACAAGTAAGAACCCTTCACAGGCGTTCAGCCCACCCCCGGATGGACTGGTACGCCGGGCGCCAAGTCCTTCGGCAATGCGTTCGTCGACGTCGTCTTCCCGTTCCCGCAAATAGCCCAGGGACAAGTAGAGCAGTGTGCTGACCTCTTCAAGTGAGAGGGAATCCCCGGTGAAGGTTCGGCAGGTTTTTCGGTCGATCAGGGTATTTGCCAGAGAGCCTTCAGGCAGGCATGAAGGTTTCGGCAGCGTAATCAGCACGCCTGCCAGGTGTTCGGCCAGTCGTGTGTCTGGGGTCGGTGTGGCCAGGACTTCGCTGCAATGGTTCAGATACTCTCTGGACCATTCATGAATATCTTGCGGGGTATGTTGGCAGGGGATGTTCTTGGTGCCGATATGGAATATTTTCGACAGGTCATCCCAGCCCCATTCAATAATAGAAGGTGTTGCTGTGGTCAGTATTCCTGCTTCAAGAAGTTGTATGTCTATCCTGTTTCTATTATTGAATCTGTTCGGCTTGCTGATAAGTTCTGCTAGTCGGGTTGAATGCTCAAGATCCAACTCATACTGTTTGTGGTTTTTGTAATCCCACACTATTTGACCTGGCGTGCGAGGAAGTATGAAGAGATAAGGATTTATCTGCATGGTGGGCGGTTCGCTCTGGAGTGTTCCATAGAGAACGCTGGGTAGCCGGCACTCCCCAGCGTTTCATTTACTTAGCGGGCTTTTGGCGCAACCAGAAAAGCCAGGTTGGCGATGTTGTTAGCTTCCAGAGTAATTGCTTTCATGTTTGGAACTCCTTGTAATTGATAATGAGCGTCACTCCAATGTGACAATTCAATCATAGTTGCTAATGAGTCCTTATCAAGGAGAGATTGAGTAGGAAAGTTCTAGTAGTTTTGTCGGATCAATCGAGGGGCTGAATGAATTTTGTAAGGCGTATTC
>NZ_JBFUKU010000020.1:0-41547 GCF_056400685.1 Pseudomonas sp. P5_A12
CTGTTCCGCCCCGACAACCCGCTGCTGCCGAACTACAAGTATGTGCCTATCGGCTACCACGGTCGCGCCTCGACCATCCGCCCGTCCGGCACCGACGTTCGCCGTCCGAAAGGACAGACCTTGCCGGCCGGTCAGACCGAGCCGACGTTTGGTCCGTGCGCACGTCTGGATTACGAGCTGGAACTGGGCATCTGGATTGGTCAGGGCAACGAGATGGGCGACTCGATCGCCATCGGTGACGCCGCCGATCACATCGCCGGTTTCTGCTTGTTGAACGATTGGTCGGCGCGTGACATTCAGGCTTGGGAATACCAGCCATTGGGGCCGTTCCTGTCGAAAAGTTTCATCACCAGCATCTCGCCATGGGTCGTCACCGCCGAAGCGCTGGAACCGTTCCGCCGCGCCCAGCCTGCCCGCCCTGAAGGCGATCCGCAGCCGCTGCCGTACCTGTTCGACAAGCGCGATCAAGCCGCTGGCGGTTTCGATATCGAACTGGAAGTGCTGCTGCTTACCGAAGGCCTGCGCGAGCAAAACCTGCCGGCCCATCGCCTGACACTCAGCAACACCCAGCACATGTACTGGACCGTGGCGCAAATGGTTGCGCACCACAGCGTCAACGGCTGCCAATTGCAGGCCGGCGACCTGTTCGGTTCGGGCACCTTGTCCGGTCCGGAAAACGGTCAGTTCGGCAGCCTGCTGGAAATCACCGAAGGCGGTAAAAAGCCGATTGAGCTGGCGTCGGGCGAGGTGCGTAAATTCCTGGAAGACGGCGATGAAATCATCCTGCGTGCCCGTTGCAGCCGCGAGGGTTTTGCCTCCATCGGTTTCGGTGAATGCCGCGGTAAAGTACTGCCGGCGCGTTAAGAGGATTGGGTGATGGAACTCTATACCTACTACCGTTCGACCTCGTCTTATCGAGTGCGTATCGCGCTGGCGCTCAAGGGCCTGGATTACCAGGCCCTGCCGGTCAACCTGATTGCGCCGCCAGGTGGGGAACATCGACAGCCGGCGTACCTGGGCATCAACCCGCAAGGCCGGGTGCCGGCCTTGCGCACGGATGAAGGCGGACTGTTGATTCAGTCCCCGGCGATCATCGAGTACCTGGAGGAACGTTATCCACAGGTGCCGTTGCTCTCCAAAGACCTTGTCGCCCGTGCCCATGAGCGCGGTGTGGCGGCGGTGATCGGCTGCGATGTGCATCCGCTGCACAACGTCAGCGTGCTCAACAAACTACGCCAGCTGGGTCATGACGAACCGCAAGTGGTGGAGTGGATCGGGCACTGGATCAGCCAGGGGCTGGCGACGGTAGAACAGTTGATCGGGGAGAGCGGTTTTTGCTTTGGCGACGAACCGGGATTGGCGGATGTTTACCTGATCCCGCAGCTGTACGCGGCGGAGCGTTTCAACATTTCCCTTGAGGCGTACCCACGGATTCGCCGAGTGGCAGCGTTGGCGGCAATACATCCTGCGTTCATCAAGGCTCATCCGGCCAACCAGCCAGACACCCCATAAAGCCTCACCCCGATCGAAATGTGGGAGCGAGCCTGCTCGCTCCCACAGGGGATCTGCGATCAGTGGACGATTGCGTTGGGCGGCAAGTGCCCAAGGCGTTCAGTCAGGCGAATTCGCTGAATCGGGTCGTCGCTGAGCAACAGCGCATGCTCCAGGTCAAAGCGCTCGGCATTCGGGCAGTCCAGTCGTTGATAGAGGCTGGCCCGGGCCAGGTAATCGGCGGCGCTGGCGTTGCCGAGTTCCAGCACACGTTCAGCGTCGACCAGGGCGCCGATGTAGTCATCGTGGGAGAGGTGCAGTTGACGCAGGTTTCGCGACAGGCGTTGCAGCATCTGCAGCGGATCAGCCGTCAGTAAATGGTCGGCGCTGAGTTTCATGTTCGGGCCGTACTGGCGTTGCAGCAATTCCCGGCAGTCGTTGGGGTACAACCGACGCCCGCCACAGGGGTCGAGCAGGTGGTCGGCGCCCGGAACCCGCAGCAGGAAATGCCCGGGGAAGTTGACTCCCGCCAGCGGGATTTCCAGGCGTTTGGCCAACTCCAGCGCAATCAACCCAAGGGACAGCGGCTGGCCGCGTCGCAGTTCCAGGACTTTATTGAGCAAGGCCACTTGTGGGCGCAGCGGTGTGAAGTCGTCCTGGGCGAACCCCAGGTCATTCATCCGCCGCAACAACGGTTGAGCCAGTTCGCTGACCGGTAACATCGGCAAGCCATAGCTGACCTGTTGTGTCAGCGCGTTAAAGTCGACTAGCACCGCCTCGGGGCTCAGCTTGCTATCGTGCTCGGCGGCCATCCACAGCGCCGCTTCGAACAGCGCGGGCGGTGAACGTTGCAGGCAATCGAAGAAGCATTGGCGGGGCGTCATCAAAATCTCCGGCGAATGCCTCGTTTTAGCCCCGTCTCCGGCATTCGTCCAGTGCTGTACACATGCGGTTTCAGGTTATGTCCGAAAGGCTGCAAATTGACGTCGCTTATTCCGGTGCGCTTCTGCAATTTTTAGGCGCAAGCCTATACTGGCGACTACAAGAAGTGATTCGGGAGCCCCACGATGTTCGCTCTCATGCAAAGCACTCGCCTTGAATCGCTACATTTGAGCGTCGACTCGGTCACCGGGTTGAAGGCGGTCATTGCCATTCATAACAGCCGGCTCGGGCCTGCCCTGGGTGGTTGTCGTTACCTTGCCTACCCCAGCGACGAATCGGCGGTCGAGGATGCCATACGCCTGGCGCAAGGCATGAGTTACAAGGCTGCACTGGCCGGGCTGGCCCAGGGCGGCGGCGTGGCGGTGATTGTTCGCCCGGTCCACGTGGAAAATCGTGCCGCGCTGTTTGAAGCCTTCGGGCGCTGCATTAACCAGCTCGACGGCCGCTATATCACCGCCATCGACAGCGGCACGTCGGTGGCCGACATGGATTGCATCGCCCAACAGACCCAACACGTCACCAGCACCACGTCGGCGGGCGACCCTGCGCCGCATGCCGCCATGGGCGTGTTCACCGGCATTCGAGCGACCGCGATGGCCCGTCTGGGCAGCGATAATCTGGAAGGCCTGCGTGTGGCCATTCAAGGTTTGGGCAACGTCGGTTATGCACTTGCCGAACAACTGCACGCGGCGGGGGCGGAACTGCTGGTCAGCGATATTGATCACGGCAAGGTGCAACTGGCGATGGAGCAACTGGGCGCTCACCCGATTGCCAACGACGCACTGCTCAGTACACCGTGCGACATCCTCGCGCCGTGCGGCCTGGGTGGCGTGCTCAACAGTCATAGCGTGTCGCAACTGCGCTGCTCGGCGGTGGCCGGCTCGGCGAACAATCAACTGACGCACCTGGAAGTCGCCGATCAACTGGAGCGGCGGGGCATTCTGTATGCGCCGGATTACGTGATCAATTCGGGCGGGCTGATTTACGTTTCGCTTAAACACCGCGGCGAAGAGCTGACAACCATCACTGCTCACCTGTCGAAAATTGCCACACGCCTGACCGAAGTCTACGCCCATGCCCAGGCGGAAAAACGTTCGCCGGCGCGGGTGGCGGACGAATTGGCAGAGAAAGTGTTGTACCGCTGAGTCACTCTGTTATTCCAGACATGAAAAAGGCCCTGAGTCAGTCGACTCAGGGCCTATTCAATTTGGGTGTTGCTTACTTCGGCGTCTTGGCTGCCTTGGCTGGCTTGATCGGCTCAGCGGCTTCAATGGCCTCGACAGGTTCAGCCTGTTCAACCACTTCAACCGGCGCATTCAGCAGTTCGGACAACGCATCCGGCTGGCTCTTGAATGCCTTGGCGAACACATCGCGATTCTTCGCCATGTAGATCCCGGCTTCTTCCACTTGCTGCTCGGTCAGGGACGGAACGGCTTTTTGCAACACTTCAGCCAGCAATTCGGCCAGTTCGAGCATTTTGTCATGACGGTCAGCTTCGGCTTTATCCATGAACAAGCGCTCCAGATCTCGGCTGCTGCGGTATACCACTTCGACGGCCATTCACCACCTCACATGCCTTCACATTAGTTATCTGTTTCGACTACTGTATTTATATACAGCTAAAAGGATAAGCGAATCCCCGGGTTTTGGGTAGTGGCTTTTTAATGTAGACCGAAATTGGCGTTTGTCAGGTAAACCATGTTGCACCCATTCGCGAGCAGGCTCGCTCCCACATTGGTTTTGTTTACGCCGCAGATCCGCTGTGGGAGCGAGCCTGCTCGCGATGGCGTCACTGAAAACACCACAAAAGTGTCCAGCAACAATTCATCACCATCTTACCCACAACGGCTGGCCTTTTTTCTGCATGCAGAACAACCGTCACGTCCATCCCGCATCATCCGCTCAAACCGAGCTAAGGAAGCATCATCGTGAAAATCAACTGGGCCGAGAACCTGCGGCAGAACGTGCATCAACTGGCCGAGTCCCTGGGCAACCTGTTCGTCGAGACCTTTCACTACCTGGCGCTGTTCGCCATTGGTGCGGTGACCGCGTGGGCGGCGGTGATGGAATTTCTGGGGATGATCGAGGCAGGACACATCAAGATCGACGACATCTTGCTGCTGTTCATCTACCTGGAATTGGGGGCGATGGTCGGGATTTACTTCAAAACAAATCACATGCCGGTGCGATTCCTGATCTACGTGGCAATCACCGCATTGACGCGGCTGCTGATCTCTAATGTCTCGCACCACAATCCACCGGATGTCGGGATCATCTACCTGTGCGGCGGGATTCTGCTGCTGGCGTTTTCGATTCTGGTGGTGCGCTACGCCTCATCGCAATTCCCTTCGGTGAAGATCGAACACCCGCAACGCAAGGTCGGTGCGGGTTCCGGTGAACATCCCGAAGTGGAGAAGGGCGAGCTTTAAAGCCTGATGGCAGGTCGAGACTGGCCTTTGAGCGGTGGCGGCGCCTGGGAGTGATCGTCGCCGTCGGTCATGGCTTCGAGGATGGACATGGCACTGTGGCCTTGTTCGATGGCGATGCCGAATTGAATACTTTGCACCAAACGTTTGAGGCGTTTGGGGTCGTTGCGCTGCTCGGCACTGATCATGCGTTTGACGATCACCCGGCCGGCATTGGAGAGGGTCAGCATGATGCTGCCATCCAGACCTTGAATGCTCAGGTTGATCTGGTATTCCGGTGCAAAGGCATCGGTAATGACCTGGAAGGGGTTGTCCATGATGCGTCACCGCCTGATTGAACGTGCAGTTGTTGACCGGCCATGTTCGGGTTGGTTCGCAACTCCGGACCATCGGCAGATCGTTCGCTAAGGTTTCAACAGCCTCACCGGTGACGTAGCAAGGGGCATGCCGGAAAAATTGTCGAACAATAATCACGGCAAAAAAGTGGCGGACGTTGTCGCTAGTGCAAACTCACTAAGCCGCACCGCGATCCGTAGTGCGATTACGCCTGCCCGTTTCAGGGCATGAATGCGTAGATGATCGCAGACAGTGCAATAACGATGACCGACGCCAGCGCCTCAGCACTCCACCCAGCTCACCGCCAGGCCGCCCCGTGAAGTCTCTTTGTACTTGTCCTGCATGTCGGCGCCCGTATCGCGCATGGTACGGATCACCCGGTCCAGGGAAATAAAGTGTTTGCCGTCGCCGCGCAGGGCCATTTGCGTGGCGTTGATCGCCTTCACGGCGGCAATCGCATTGCGCTCGATGCACGGCACTTGCACCAGGCCGCCGACCGGGTCGCAGGTCAGGCCGAGGTTGTGTTCCAGGCCGATTTCGGCAGCGTTTTCCAATTGCTCCGGCGTGGCACCGAGCACGTCGGCCAGACCGGCGGCGGCCATCGCGCAGGCCGAACCAACTTCGCCCTGGCAACCGACTTCAGCGCCGGAGATCGAAGCGTTTTTCTTGCACAGAATGCCGACCGCCGCCGCGCCCAGAAAGAACGCAACCACATCATCGTCGGACGCGTCCGGATTGAATTTCATGTAGTAATGCAGCACTGCCGGAATGATCCCCGCTGCACCGTTGGTCGGTGCCGTGACCATGCGCCCGCCAGCGGCGTTTTCCTCGTTCACCGCGAGGGCGAACAGGTTGACCCACTCCATGGCCGACAGGGTGGAGGTGATGACATTCGGCTTGCCGATTTCCAGCAGGCTGCGGTGCAATTTCGCCGCACGACGCGGCACATTCAGGCCACCCGGCAAGATGCCTTCGTGACGCAGGCCTTGTTCGACACACTCGCGCATCACCGACCAGATGTGCAGCAAGCCTTGGCGGATTTCGGCTTCACTGCGCCACGCCAGTTCGTTGGCCATCATCAGTTCAGAAACGCGCAGTCCGTGCTGGTTGCAGAGTCTGAGCAATTCGGCAGCGCTGGAGAAATCGTACGGCAGCACCACATCGCTACCGGGCGCAATGCCGGACTCGGCTTGCGCCGCTTCGACGATGAAACCACCGCCGATCGAATAGTACGTTTGCTCGTAGAGTTCGCCGGTTTCGCCGAACGCTGTCAGAGACATCGCGTTAGGGTGGTAGGGCAGGCTCTCGTCCAGCAGCAGGAGATCGCGCTGCCAGTTGAAGGCGATCGTCATTCTGCCGGCCAGGGACAATTCGCCGGTTTCACGCAAAGTTTGGATGCGGCTGTCGATAGACGTGGGGTCGATGCTGTCCGGCCATTCGCCCATCAGACCCATCACGCAGGCGCGGTCGGTCGCGTGGCCGACGCCGGTGGCGGAAAGTGAGCCATACAAGCGGATTTCCACCCGGCGCACGGCGTCGAGCAAACCTTGGTCCATCAGTGCCTGGGCGAAGGACGCGGCGGCGCGCATCGGGCCGACGGTGTGAGAACTGGACGGACCGATACCGACTTTGAAGAGATCGAAAACACTGATAGCCATGCTAAAGCCTATACATGCAATGGAAGAGAAATCGCTGCCATTTTTGTAGGACAAGCGCAATGTCGGCGATACTGCCAACCTCGGTCCTACGTGACCAACGAAACTTCCTAAGACAGCCTTTAGCAGGACTAAACGATGAGTCGTCAATTGCATGCCCAGACCTATGTCTGGCTGCACGTGTTTTCCTGTGCCGCGCGGCACTTGTCGTTCACCCGTTGCGCCGAAGAACTGCACATCACGCCGGGGGCGGTCAGTCAGCAAATTCGGCAGCTGGAAGAGCGTCTGGGCTTCCGCCTGTTTCACCGTCGTGCCCGGGGCGTGGAACTGAGCGCTGAAGGCCAGCGCCTGGCCATTACGGTCAACGAGGCTTACGGCAGCATCGATGCAGAATTGCGTCGTCTGGACGCCGGAATGATCAGCGGAATTTTGCGGGTACGCTCGATTCCGTCATTCCTGAGCAAATGGCTGACCCCGCGCCTGCCACGCTTGCAGCAGCGCTTTCCGGACATTCAGTTGCGCCTGGTGGCCGAGGACAGCAGTGTGCCGCTGCACGAGGGCGACTTCGATTTGGCCATCGACCTGAACGATGGCAGTTACCCCGGCCTGTTATCCACAGCCTTGCTCGACGAGCAGATCTTCCCGGTCTGTGCCCCTAGCCTGCTACGAGGCCGACCACCGCTGCATGGCCCGGCGGACCTGATGCATTTTCCGTTGTTGCACGACATCACCGCCTGGCGCGGCAGTTATGAATACGCGGAATGGGAGTTCTATCTCGATGCCATTGGCTTCGAGGGCGCGGACGTGCGACGCGGGCATACCTTCAATCGCAATCACCTGACCATCGAAGCGGCCATTGCCGGGATGGGCGTGGCGATTGCGCGCCGCACATTGCTCAACGATGAGCTGGAGCGGGGGGCATTGATCGTGCCGTTCGGGTTGGCGGTGCCCAATCACAAGCGCTATATGCTGCTGTATGCGCCGGGGGCTTTGAGCCATCCGGGCGTGCGCGCGGTGCATGACTGGCTGGTGGAGGAGGCGGGGATTTTTCGAAGTTTGCATCCGCTGGCAGAGCAACGGATGTGAGCAATTGTGACAAACAAGCGAGCGTACCCAACTCCCGACCTTAGCAGCGCTTTTGCTCGTTGTCCGGCTTTTTTTGCGAATCCATATTTATCTTTTTTTAGGGGTTGAAATGTTCTGCGCACAGACCGATTGTGTAAGTAAGAGGTCACGGTGACGACGCCCAAGGGCTAGCCGAAGGGCCTCTCGCGAGCTAGCTGAAATAAGGGATGAACTATGCAAATCCAAGTCAACAGCGATAACCATATTCAAAGCAGCATCCGACTGGAGGAGTGGGTACGTACTACCATTGAGAGCACGCTCGAACGTTATGAAGAGGACCTGACCCGCGTCGAGGTTCACCTGCGGGACGAGAACGGCGACAAGCCCGGACCGCACGACATGCGCTGCCAGCTGGAAGCGCGGCCAAAAGGCCACCAACCGATTTCTGTCACCCATAAAGCCGCTAACCTGGAACTGGCGATCGACGGCGCGGCCGAAAAACTTGAACACGCGCTGGAACACCTGTTCGGCAAACTGCGGGGCAAACCACGTGCCGCTATTGTGCCGTTCGAGCGAGCTGCAGCCGATGCGCTGCTGGAAGACGAGTTTCTCGAAAACGAACAGGCTGCACAGAACGGCTGATGCCGATTCACTTTTACCTTTCCACCACTGACAACGGGCCTGCTGATGCAGGCCCGTTCTTGTTTCAGGGTTTGCGAGGGTTTACGCATTCCAATGTGGGAGCGAGCCTGCTCGCGATGGCGGCCTGACAGTCACCGATTATCTTGGGAATTACCGCAAAAACGCCTGCCGATACTCCCCAGGCGTCCCCCCCAAAGCCTGCCGAAATCGATTGGTGAAATGACTCGCACTGGCAAACCCACACGCCAATGCGATCTCCCCCAACGGCTGCGACGTCGAACGTAATAACTCCCGCGCCCGGCTCAGTCTGCGAGCCAACACATACTGATGCGGCGGCAAGCCAAAACTCTCCCTGAACATCCGCGCAAAGTGGTATTCCGACAGCGCGCACAGCGCGGCCAATTGCCCAAGGCTGATGGCATCGGCCAACTGGTTATCGATGAAGTCGACCAACTGCCGCCGCTGATGCGCCGCCAATCCACCCTTGAGCCGCAACCCCTCGCGCATGCCCACCTGGCCAAGCAACACGTGGCTGAGCATTTCGTGGGCCAGACTACTGGTCAGCAAGCGTTCGCCGGGTTCATCCCAGTTGAGGGTGAGCATGTGCCGGAAGCGCCGGGCTTGTGCCGGATCGTCGAGAAAGGTCCTCTCGCGCAATTGCAACTCGCGCGGTTCGCGATCCAGGAGCGTGACGCAGCCGAGGGCGAATTGTTCGGGGCTGAAATACAGGTGGGCCAGGCGAATGTCGCCGTTGATCACCCAGCCCGATTGATGCTCGGCGGGCAGGATGCACAACTTGTCCGGGCCGCCCATGGTGCCGGGCTGGTCGCGGCGGAAGGTGCCAGTGCCGCCGGCGATGTAGCACGACAGCGTGTGATGGCTCGGCGCTTCGTAGTCCTGGGCATCGTGGTGGTTACTCCACAAGGCTGCAGCCATGCCGTCACCGAGTTCGGCGCTGTGCTCCAGGCGAGCATTGGGCGAACGGTTAAGGGCTTGAAAGACTTGCAGTGATTCCAGTGCGGGCATGATCGCTTCTCTCCAACGCCTTGCATCCTACTCCGTAGACGTTGGCCTGCCAGCCTCCGGGCTGACAAAAGCGCAAGTTTATGCAAGTGCGAAAAGGTGTGGCGCAGGACACTGAACCTCTATTGAGGAGCGCTTGCCATGAACCTGTCGTTGTACTTGCTGACCGTGCTGATCTGGGGCACCACCTGGATTGCCTTGAAATGGCAACTGGGCGTGGTGGCGATTCCGGTGTCGATCGTCTATCGCTTCGGCCTCGCGGCGCTGGTGCTGTTTGCCCTGTTGCTGTTGAGTCGGCGCCTGCAAGTGATGAACCGTCGCGGACACTTGATCTGTCTGGCGCAGGGGTTGTGTCTGTTCTGCGTCAACTTCATGTGCTTCCTGACCGCCAGCCAGTGGATCCCCAGCGGCCTGGTCGCGGTGGTGTTTTCCACCGCCACGCTATGGAATGCGCTGAATGCGCGGGTGTTCTTCGGTCAGAAAATTGCCCGCAACGTGCTGATGGGCGGCGCTCTCGGCTTGTTCGGGCTTGGCCTGTTGTTCTGGCCTGAACTGGCTGGGCACACCGCCAGCCCGCAAACCTTGCTCGGCCTGGGCCTGGCGCTGCTCGGAACCCTGTGCTTCTCGGCGGGCAACATGCTGTCGAGCCTGCAACAGAAGGCCGGTCTGAAGCCGCTGACCACCAACGCCTGGGGCATGGCCTATGGCGCGGCAATGTTGACGGTGTGGTGCCTGGTCAAAGGCATACCGTTCGACATCGAATGGAATGCGCGCTACCTCGGCTCGCTGCTGTATCTGGTCATTCCGGGCTCGGTGATTGGTTTCACCGCTTACCTGACACTGGTCGGTCGCATGGGGCCTGAGCGCGCGGCGTACTGCACGGTGTTGTTCCCGGTGGTGGCGCTGAATGTCTCGGCATTTGTCGAAGGCTATCAATGGACGGCACCGGCACTGGTCGGTTTGGTGCTGGTAATGCTCGGCAACGTACTGGTGTTTCGTAAACCCAAGGCGCCAATGGTGCAAGGCACTGGCAAGCTCGCTTGAAAGGTTTTTGAAGAGCGTTGAGGCCACTCAGCGCTCGGTCCTGAGGGCTACGAATATCAGCAATGGAAGTATGAAATCGACAATATGCCGCGCCCAGTCCTTGGCGTTCCAGACTTGTGATTCATCCATGTTGAACCATTCGACGCCGATCACTTGCAAACAGACGTAATAGACAAATATGGCGATCAGTAATCCGATGATTGAAAACTTTTTGGCCTCATGGAAAACCTCGGCAGGTGCGTTTATATTCCGGTAAAGGTGATAGGCACCTACCAGGCAAAAAGCCGTATAGATAACTTCCAGGGTAATAATGAACCAGTAAATCCGGTGGTGGAGCATGGGCGAGGTGATGGCCCTGTAGCTCAGGTTCAGGTTTTCCCGAGTGGTGTCCATGCTCAGGATATGACCGACATATTCATAGTTGGATGAGTAATCGGTGAAGTTGCTGTACATCACCAAAAGACCAAAAAAGCTTATATAAGCCATTAGTGATAACTTGCAGCATCTGATGGTTTTGTCGGTGGTGAGGTTGTTCAAATGATGTACTCCATTACTGTTTTTCCATAGGGTCGGATAAGTAGTCTGGAGTGTATGACGCTTAACTTTTTTTCGTCGCTGGACTGAATTGCAAATTGTGTAACAAACGGGCAGACACGTTAAATGTATCTGCCCGTTTTAGTTAGCCTTTCCAGACTTGCGGGTTGACCAGATCTTGCGGTCGCTCGCCCAGCAAGGCGCTGCGCAGGTTGGCCAATGCACGGTTGGCCATGGCTTCACGGGTTTCGTGAGTGGCAGAACCGATATGCGGCAATGTCACCGCATTTTTCAGTTGGAACAGCGGCGACTCGGCCAGCGGTTCTTTTTCGTAAACGTCCAGACCGGCGCCGCGAATGCGGTTGTTTTGCAGCGCTTCGATCAGGGCCGGTTCGTCGACGACCGGGCCGCGTGCAATGTTGATCAGGATCGCGCTTGGTTTCATCAGTGCCAGTTCACGGTGGCTGATCAGGTGTTTGGTTTTTTCACTCAGCGGCACAACCAGGCAGACGAAATCGGCTTCGGTCAGCAGTTGATCCAGGGTGCGGAACTGCGCGCCGAGTTCTTGTTCCAGCTCGGTTTTGCGGCTGTTGCCGCTGTAAATGATCGGCATGTTGAAGCCCAAGCGGCCCCGACGAGCAATGGCCGCGCCGATGTTGCCCATGCCGACGACGCCCAGGGTTTTGCCGTGCACATCGGTGCCGAACAACGGTGCGCCGACRGTGGCTTGCCATTGGCCGGCCTTGGTCCAGGCGTCCAGCTCGGCAACGCGTCGGGCGCTGCTCATCAGCAGGGAGAASGCCAGGTCGGCGGTGCTTTCGGTGAGCACGTCSGGGGTGTTGGTGAGCATGATCCCGCGTTCATTGAAGTAGGCGACATCGTAGTTGTCGTAGCCGACCGAAACGCTGGAGACCACTTCCAGTTTTGCGGCGTTTTCCAATTGCGCGCGACCGAGTTTACGACCGACACCAATCAGGCCATGGGCGTGAGGCAGGGCTTCGTTGAATTGGGCATTGATATCGCCGTTTTTCGGGTTCGGCACGATGACGTCGAATTCTTGTTGCAGGCGTTCAACCATTTCAGGGGTGACGCGGCTGAAGGCGAGGACAGTCTTTTTCATGGGAGGAGGGCTCGTCGGGCGTGGAGAATGCCAAGCACGCTAACATTCTTCCCCGGCTTTATGCGAGTCCCCGGATTACCGGATGTACACCGACCAAAACTGTGGGAGCGAGCCTGCTCGCGATAGCGGTGTGTCAGTCGACATCAATTTTGAATGTCCGACCGCTWTCGCGAGCAGGCTCGCTCCCACAAGGGATTGGCTTTTTGTTTTGGGATCAGCGGTGTGGCGTGGATTTGGGCAGTTCGAGGTTATCCATCATCCGGTTCGCCGCCAGTTCGGCGAGCATGACGATCTGCTGGATCGCCATGGCCGTGTTGCGATGCGGGCCTTCCAGATAGCCGGCAAAATCGCTGGCCATCACACTGGCCTGGGCCAGCGATTCACAGGTGTGGGCCAGCAAGTCCTCGTCTTTGATATCGGGTGCAAGCATGAACATCGTGCTGGGTTTGCGGGTGGGCGGTGATTTGAGTGCAGCGGGATTGAGGTAGTGATTCAGCGCGCGCTCGGCGGCGTCGTGGAATTTTTTGGAATCGACGGATTCGTAGGGGGAAACGTCGTCGGTTTCCGGAGGATTCGGAGTTTCTTTAATCATTAGCAAAGATCCTTAGAGTCGAGGAGCTGCCAATTTCCGTTTTCCAGACGGAAGGGTGGCAGCTGTACGCGGACTGGAAAAACCGAGAAGGATCAGACCCGGCAGACCCGAAGGTCTCCCACGCACAGCCGCCATAACTCAAATAGCGGAGCTGAAAAAGCGCCGCATTATGTCATGTGCTGTGATCCTATCTTCGGGTTTTCCAGACCCGATCGCTGAAGTGCCAGCGACACCCAAAGCCTACCCAAATCCCGTCTGACCCAACAACCGACAGAACCCGTCGGAATCCTTCCCCAAAATCAGCGCGTCTGTAGGACCGTGAAATCAGTTCGCCAGCCGAATCCCGCCCAGATTCCCACTCAAATCATAAGCCGCCAGTTCCGCCTGATGCGCCGCCAGAATCTCCGGCAACGACCCGCGCAAGTACTCGACCCAGGTCTTGATCTTCGCGTCCAGATATTGCCGCGAAGGGTAGATCGCATACAGGTTCAGTTCCTGCGAGCGGTAGTTCGGCATCACTCGCACCAGCGAGCCATTGCGCAAGCCTTCAATCGCCGCATACACCGGCAACACGCCAACGCCCATGCCGCTGGTGATCGCGGTTTTCATCGCGTCCGCCGAGTTGACCAGAAACGGTGAGCTGTTGATGGTCACGGTCTCCTGGCCCTCCGGGCCGTCGAAGGCCCATTTCTCCAGGGGGATCACCGGGCTCACCAGGCGCAGGCACATGTGGTTCAGCAAATCGCTGGGCTTCTGTGCGCAACCGTTGGCTTTTACATACGCCGGTGAGGCGCAAACGATGCTGTAGGTGATGCCCAAGCGCTGGGAGACGAAGCCCGAGTCCGGCAGTTCGCTGGCGAGGACGATGGACACGTCGTAGCCCTCGTCGAGCAAGTCCGGCACGCGGTTGGCCATGGTCAGGTCGAAGGTCACGTCCGGGTGGGTCTTGCGATAGCGGGCGATGGCGTCGATCACGAAGTGCTGACCGATGCCGGTCATGGTGTGCACTTTGAGCTGCCCGGCTGGACGCGCGTGGGCGTCGCTGGCCTCGGCTTCGGCTTCTTCGACGTAGGCCAGGATCTGCTCGCAGCGCAACAGGTAGCGCTTGCCGGCTTCGGTCAGGGCGATGCGGCGGGTGGTGCGGTTGAGCAGGCGGGTTTGCAGGTGGGCTTCCAGGTTGGAGACCGCGCGCGAGACGTTGGCGGTGGTGGTGTCCAGTTGCAGGGCGGCGGCGGTGAAGCTGCCAGCCTCGGCCACGTAACTGAAGGCGCGCATGTTTTGCAAAGTGTCCATGGGGTGCTCTCAAGGGAGATGGCAAATTGTGACACAAGGTTTCAAGGTCGGAGACCCCGACGAAGGGATTATCGCGTTAACGGTAACAAAGATTCACAAGAATCCCGACTTATCGCCATTCGGACGGCCCCCTAGAATTGCGCCTCTGTAGGAGCCGGGCAAGCCCGGCTCCTACAGGATTTCGTACCTCCCACATCTCAGGAAATCGCAGCAGTGCCGCGTCGCATCAGCAGAGCGCTTCAGTCGCTCAGTGTTTTGGCTTTATCCCTGGCAATCAGCGGCTGCATCGGAACTGGAGGTATTGCCCCGCAGGGCAAGGCACTGGAGGCTGATTCATTGGCCACCGACGAAGCCATTCAAAGCGCCGCGCAGGACGCGCACTGGCCCACCGCGCACTGGTGGCAGGCCTATGGCGACCCGCAACTGAACCGCTGGATCGACCTCGCCGTGCAAGGCAGCCCGAGCATGGCCATGGCGGCGGCGCGGGTGCGTCAGGCCAAATCCATGGCCGGTATTGCCGAGTCCGCCGAGTCGCTGCAGGTGAATGGCGAAGCCACCCTCAAACGCCACAACTGGCCCACCGATCAGTTCTACGGGCCGGGCGAATTGGCGAACACCACCACTTGGGACAACAACGCCGCACTGGGCTTCAGCTATGCGCTCGACCTCTGGGGCCGTGAAAGCAATGCCACCGAGCGCGCCGTGGACATGGCACACATGAGCACCGCAGAAGCGCGCCTGGCGCAGCTCGAATTGCAGAACAACATCGTGCGCGCCTACATCGAACTCTCGTTGCATTACGCGCAACGCGACATCGTCGAGGCGACGCTGACGCAGCAACAGCAGATTCTCGACCTCGCACAGAAGCGACTGGACGGTGGCATCGGCACTCACTTTGAAGTCAGTCAGGCGCAAACGCCGTTGCCGGAAACCCATCGCCAGATCGATGCGCTGGACGAAGAAATCGCCCTGAGCCGCAACCAGCTCGCAGCGTTGGCAGGCAAGGGGCCGGGGGAGGGCGCGCACTTGCAGCGGCCAACGCTGTCATTGGGCGCGGCGCTGAAACTGCCGTCGTCGCTGCCCGCGCAATTGCTTGGTCAACGCCCGGACGTGGTTGCCAGTCGCTGGCAAGTGGCGGCGCAAGCAAGGGGCATTGATGTCGCCCACGCCGGTTTTTATCCCAACGTCGATCTGGTCGGCAGCCTCGGCTACATGGCCACCGGCGGCGGGGCGCTGGAGTTTTTGACCGGCAAGAAACTCAACTACAGCGTCGGCCCGGCGATCTCGTTGCCGATCTTCGATGGTGGGCGTTTGCGCGCCGAATTGGGCGAGGCTTCGGCGGGCTATGACATCGCTGTGGCCAAGTACAACCAGACGCTGGTCAATGCGCTGAAAAGCATCTCCGACCAGTTGATCCGCCGCGAGTCCATGGACAAGCAGCAAGCCTTCGCCGCCGAATCCGTGGCCACCGCGCAGAAGACTTATGACATTGCGTTGATTGCGTATCAGCGTGGGCTCACGGACTACCTCAACGTGCTTAACGCGCAGACGTTGTTGTTCAAGCAGCAACAGGTTCAGCAGCAGGTGCAGGCGGCGCGGCTCAGTGCTCATGCCGAATTGGTGACGGCGCTCGGTGGTGGGCTCGAAGCGGGCAACGATGTGCCGAAAGACAGCCAGACCGCGGCACCGAAAACCCCGGCGCTTCTTCAGAATTGAACATGGACCACTGTGGGAGCGGGCTTGCCCGCGATGGCGTCAAAACATCCAACATTGATGGCGCCTGATATTCCGCTATCGCGGGCAAGTCGGATCGCCGCACCGCCGTTCCCACTGGTTCTGTGTCTTAACCAAATATCATTGAGCAGGATTTCATGACTCCCTTGCCCGCACCGTTGCGCTGGCTGTATTCCCTAGAATGGCGCCGGGGTTTCTTCGACTGGGCACGCAGCGACGGCGTGACCTGGGTTTACATCTTCAAGGTGTTGTTCGCAGCGTTCCTGACGCTGTGGCTGGCGATGCGTCTGGAATTGCCGCAACCGCGCACGGCGATGATCACCGTGTTCATCGTCATGCAGCCGCAAAGCGGCCAGGTGTTCGCCAAGAGTTTTTATCGCTTTCTGGGCACGTTGACCGGCTCGGCGGTGATGGTCGCGCTGATTGCCTTGTTCGCGCAAAACACCGAACTGTTCCTCGGCTCGCTGGCGATTTGGGTCGGCATCTGCTCGGCCGGCGCGGCGCGGTATCGCAACTTTCGCGCCTACGGTTTTGTGCTGGCCGGGTACACCGCCGCGATGGTTGGTTTGCCTGCGTTGGCGCACCCGGACGGCGCGTTCATGGCGGCCGTCTGGCGCGTGTTGGAAATCTCCCTCGGGATTCTCTGCTCGACGCTGGTCAGCGCGGCGATTCTGCCGCAAACCGCGAGCGCCGCGATGCGCAACGCCTTGTATCAGCGCTTCGGTGTGTTTGCGTTGTTCGTCACCGATGGCTTGCGCGGTCGCAGCAAGCGGGACGCTTTTGAAGCCAGCAACGTGCGCTTCATCACCGAAGCGGTCGGGCTGGAAGGGCTGCGCAGCGTCACTGTGTTCGAAGACCCGCACATGCGTCGGCGCAACGGTCGGCTCAATCGTTTGAACAGCGAGTTCATGAGCATCACCACGCGATTCAACGCCTTGCATCAGTTGCTCGAACGCTTGCGCAGCAGTGGCGCGGACCATGTGGTCGCGGCAATCAAACCAGGTTTGCAAGACCTGGCGGAAGTGCTCGACGGCTTCAGTGGCCGTGCCCTGACCCACGCAGATGCAGCACGATTGATTGTCGAGTTGAGCGCTTACAAAGAAGGTTTGCCGGCGCGGGTTCGAAGCCTGCGAACGACCTTTCAAGAGAGCCATCCCAGCGACGCCGAACAACTGGATTTTCACACCGCCTACGAGTTGCTCTATCGCTTCGTCGACGACGTACACAGTTATGCACAGACCCACGCGTCCCTGGCCGATCACAGCCACGTGCGGGAACAATGGGACGAGCCGTTCACTCCGCAAACCAACTGGATGGCCTCGGCGGCGTCGGGGATTCGCGCGGCGTTCATCCTGGTGGTGCTCGGCAGCTATTGGGTGGCGACGGCGTGGCCGAGCGGGGCGACGATGACGCTGATTGCCGCCGCCACCGTCGGTCTTTCCGCCGCGACGCCGAACCCCAAGCGCATGGCGTTTCAGATGGCCTGCGGGACATTCCTTGGCGCGCTGATCGGTTTCGTCGAGATGTTTTTCATCTTTCCGTGGATCGACGGTTTCCCGCTGCTGTGCGTGATGCTCGCGCCGGTGATCGTGCTCGGTTCGTTCCTGACGTCGCGGCCGCAATACGCCGGTGTCGGCCTCGGCTTGCTGATCTTTTTCAGCACCGGTTCGGTACCGGACAACCTCACGGTCTACAACCCTTACGCCTTCATCAACGACTACATCGCCATGGTGCTCGGCATGCTGGTGTGTGCGGCGGCTGGGGCGATCATTCTGCCGCCGAACAGTCGCTGGTTATGGCGCCGGCTGGAGCAGGATCTGCGCGGGCAAGTGGTGTACGCGATCAGCGGCAAGCTCAAGGGGTTGGCGTCGAGTTTTGAAAGCCGCACGCGGGACTTGTTGCATCAGGCATATGGCTTGGCTGCCGGTCAGCCGCAGGTGCAACGGGACCTGCTGCGCTGGATGTTCGTGGTGCTGGAGGTCGGCCACGCGATCATCGAGTTGCGTAAGGAGCAGGCGACTCTGCCGGTGCATCCGGCCTATGCCGAGTCGCAGCCGTGGCGCCAGGCAATCCGTGTGATGGGCCGTTCGCTGATGCGGCTGTTCCTGCAACCGAGCCAGAGCAATCTGGAGCGCAGCCTGATCGCGGTCGACCATGCGATCAGCCGCGTACAAGCCACCGACGAACCTTTCGCGCCGCACTTCGACACCTCGGCATTGCGCCGGGTGAAGAGCTATCTGCACTTCATTCGTACCTCGTTGCTGGATCCGCAGTCACCTCTCGCGGCCTATACGAAAACCGAGCCTCAAGGACTTGAACATGCCTCGTGAAATCGCCTTCCACGGCGTGTACATGCCAACCATGACCCTGATGTTTTTCATCGCCGCCGCACTGGCCTGGGCGCTGGACCGGTTTCTGTCCGGGTTCGATCTGTACCGCTTCTTCTGGCACCCGGCGCTGCTGCGCCTGAGTCTGTTTACCTGTCTGTTCGGCGCCCTGGCGCTGACCGTTTACCGTTGACTTTCAATCTCTGAAGAAGGCCCTGATGAAAAAGCTTTTCAGCCTGCTCGCCACCCTGCTGGTACTGGCCCTCGCCATGTGGATCGGCCGGACCTTGTGGGTGCATTACATGGACACCCCGTGGACCCGCGATGGCCGGGTGCGCGCCGACATCATCAACGTCGCTGCCGACGTCACCGGGGAAGTGGTGGACGTGCCGGTGCGCGACAACCAACAGGTGAAGAAGGGCGACTTGCTGATGCAGATCGACCCCGAGCACTACCGCATTGCGGTCAAACAGGCACAGGCGCTGGTGGCGTCACACAAGTCGACCTGGGAGATGCGCAAGGTTAACGCCCGTCGCCGTGCCGACATGGACAACCTGGTGATCTCCCGGGAAAACCGCGACGATGCCAGCAACATTGCCGACTCGGCCTTGGCTGATTATCAGCATGCACAAGCGCAACTCGAAGCCGCTGAATTGAACTTGAAACGTACCGAAGTACGGGCGGCGGTGGACGGTTACGTGACCAACCTCAACGTCCATCGCGGCGACTACGCGCGCATCGGCGAAGCGAAAATGGCCGTGGTCGATATGAACTCGTTCTGGGTGTATGGCTTCTTTGAAGAAACCAAACTGCCGCATGTGCGGATGGGCGACAAGGCCGACATGCAATTGATGAGCGGCGAAGTACTGAAGGGGCATGTGGAGAGCATTTCTCGCGGCATCTACGACCGGGATAACCCGGAAAGTCGCGAGCTGATTGCCGATGTGAACCCGACGTTTAACTGGGTGCGGCTGGCCCAGCGCGTGCCGGTGCGGATTCACATTGATGAAGTGCCGGAGGGGGTACTGTTGGCGGCGGGGATTACGTGTACGGTGGTGGTTAACTAGGCGTTGGACCGAGTCGCGGCCTTCGCGAGCAAGCCCGCTCCCACATTAGATCTGCAGTGAACGCAATAGAAGCGATCGACGCAGCTCAAGTGTGGGAGCGGGCTTGCTCGCGAATGGAGCGACGCGGTCTCAGCCTTTGCAGAAAGTCTCATGCAAATGCCGCCAGATCAGCCGGCCATCCGCGTCTTTCTCAAACACCACGGTCGAACGCCGATCCGAATGCAGCCCGGTGGCATCGGTCTGTTGCTCGCGATAACTGACCACCGCGCCGCCGTCATACAGCGCAACACCGCGCAACTCGCTGAGCTCAATCCTGAACCCGAGCTTCTTCCCGCCCGCCATCTGAAACAGCTCGCTCAACGCCTCGAAATCCAGTACCCGGCCCAACGGAGAGAGCATGGAAAACTGCGGCGAAAATCGGCTCAGCAGGTGTTCAAGCGCGGATGCGTCTTGCTCCTCGGCCAGCCATTGTTCGATGGCGACGTGGGCCTGGATGACTTCGTCGAAGTAGTCGGTGTAGTCGGTCATGGAAGTGTGTCCTGAAATTTTTCGGTGTCTGCTCTGACGCCATCGCGRGCAAGCCCGCTCCCACAGGGGAATGCATTTCAATTTGTGGGAGCGGGCTTGCCCGCGATGGCGTCGACTCGGTCTCAAAGCTGCCCGCGCAACCCGAACCGCCTCATCAACCCCGCCTCCAACAACCCCTTGGGCAACAACCCCGCCAACAACGGCAACGCCCGGCTTCCGTTGCCCAATCGAATCAAGCGCGGTGGTTTGCTCTGCTGCACGGCCTTGAGCAAACCTTCTGCAAACTCATTGGCCGGTGTCGGTTTGTCCTGCGACGCCTTGGCCCGTGCACGAATGCCTTCGCGCAGTGGAAACCACGGAGATTGTTCGGTGATCAATTGTTCTGCTTCATGCCCGGCATTTTTAGCGAAGCTGGATTCGATGGCGCCTGGCTGGACTTCCATCACGCGGACACCGAAGGGTGCCAATTCCATGCGCAAGGCATCGCTCAACGCATGAACGGCGGCTTTCGAAGCGCAATAGGCGCCGGCGAACGGCGTAACCAAAATCCCTGAAACGCTGCCAATGTTCACCACCAATCCTTTGGCGCGACGCAGCACCGGAAACAGCGCACGGGTCACGCCGACAATCGCAAACACATTGGTTTCGAACTGCCGCTGCATGGCCGGAACACCGCCGTCGAGCAGCGGCCCCATGGCGCCATAACCGGCGTTGTTGATCAGCACGTCGAGGCCGCCATGTTGCAGGTTGATGCGCTCGCTCAATTGTTCGAGTGCCGCGCCGTCGTTGACGTCCAGTTGTACGGCGGTAAAACCGGCAGCCGTTAACGCGGCCACGTCTTCAGCTTTGCGGGCGCTGGCCCAGACTTCGTATCCGGCATTTTTGAATACCTCGGCGAGGGCGCGGCCAATGCCGCTGGAGCAACCGGTAATCAACGCAACGGGCATGGCGCGGTCCTTGTGCAAAAAGAATAAGGGGATCAGTCGGAGAAACTACCCTGCAAACGCTCGGCGCGAAACTCCAGGGTTTGTGGGCGATAGCCGGGGCGCAGGGGCGGCATTGGCAAACAGTCTTCCCAGTTGGCGCCGGCCTGCAATTCGCCGGGGCCGCGATAACGCGGTGCGTCGTACTGGTTGTCGGCCAGATTGACCGTATCGCCCGGTGCATATGCCGCGATGCGCCAGCGCAAATCGGTCAGCGGCACGTCATTGCCGTTGTTCATTTTTAGCTGCAATGGACGATCCGTCGGGCACTGCTCGGGTGCGTAGGTAATGCGCAGCTCCAGGCGTGCGAGCTGCTTGACCTCGCGGTTGTCCAGCCAGACCACCCACGTGGCAACCAGCGCCAAACCGACGGCGGCCGCCACAGAAACGGGAAACGCCTTTGCCGGGTAGCGCAGCAGTAAAATCAGCCAGGTAATGACCAGCAGGACGCCGATGAACATGTAGGTACGCTCCTTGAACTCATGCCCACCATCCTACCGAAGGGCTGTGGGAATGGACATTCATGGATCAGGTCTGTTGCCGTTGGTCGGTACTGTAATTTCTGACAGTAGCCCGTCATTGGCACGAACGGTTAGATAACCGCTGGCTTACAGGGACGCGCCGGCATGCATTACAAAACTCCCACACTGTCTGTCGTCGATCCGCGAGAGTTGCCAATCCGCTCGATTGATTATTGGCGCGAGGTTGAAGGCGAACCGGCTCAGGCCCGCATCAACCGCACTCTCCACAATGCTGCCGGGCACGCCGTCAAACGGTGGGACCCACGGCTTTGGTTGCTACAGGACCAAGATCTGTTGGCGCCCGCCAATCTCGTGACGGTGCATTCGCTGTCCGGTAACGCGGTGTCGACGCTCAGCGTTGATGCCGGCTCGCAGATCATTCTTTTCGGCCTGACCCATGAATTTCTGCAGGGTTGGGACAATCGGGGCACTCACCGCGAGGTTGAATACGACGACTTGTTGCGCCCCGTGACGGTGTTTGAGCACCTCGCTACGCAGCCACCATGGTGTGCGGAGCGGATGGAATATGGTCGTCCCGGTCAGGGGCGTCGGGACCAAAACCTTCTCGGTCAGCTCATTCGGCGAGATGGCCCTGGTGGCACCGTAGTGTTTGAGGTGTTTGCGATCACCGGCCAATGCACAAGGCAGGTGCAACATTTTACCAAGGATGCCGTCGCACCTGATTGGCCAGAGCCGATTGCTGATCGCAATAGTCTGTTGGAGCCCGGCGATGGTGCCGTCTCGACGTGGCGGTTCGGTCCGCTGGGGGATGTGCTGGAGTCGATCGATGCCCGGCAGAACTGCCAGACCTTTGGCTTCACCCTTGATGGTCGACTACGCCACAGTGCCTTGAAGCTCGCAGGCAAGCCCGCTTGGCAAACACTGGTGAGTGACATCGAGTACAACGCCCAGGGACAGATCACTCGCGAAGTGGCGGGTAACAACGTAGAAACGACCCTCAAGTATTCCCCTGAAGAAGGGCGATTGATCGAACGGCGAGCGCATGGCGATCACAGCGGTTTGCTGCAACACCTGTTCTATGTTTATGACCGAATGGGCAATGTGCTGAGCATCGAAGACAAGGCGTTGTCGGTGCGGTACTTCAACAATCAACGCATCGAACCCGTCAGTCGATTTATCTACGACAGTCTTTATCAATTGATCGCGGCATCTGGCTGGGAGGCGGGGGCTCCCAATCAAGGGCCGGCATCCGTCGGGCGCAACGATTCTGCGGCACTCAGCAATTACCACCAGGTCTACTCCTACGACGAGGGTGGCAACCTGCTGAAGCTGACGCACGTCGGCGCACAAAGTCCGGGACGTGAAATAAAACCCGCCCGGCACAGCAATCGCTGTTTGCCTTGGCGCAACGGCGTGCCGCCGACCGAAGACGAGATCGCCTCGGCATTCGACACCAGGGGTAATTTGCTGGAGCTGGATCAGGGGCGGTTTTTGACGTGGGATCTGCGTAACCAAATGCAGTCGGTCAGCCCGGTGGAGCGCGATACCGGGCGCAATGACTCTGAGTCCTATGTCTATGATGGGGGTGGCCAAAGGGTACGCAAAATCCGCTCGTTGCAGACCCATGCCCGAACCGTGATGGCCGACGTGCGCTACTTGCCGCAGCTGGAACTTCGTACCGACAGCGGCACCGGGGAGGTGCTACAGGTCATTACGGCTCAAACCGGTCTTAATTCGGTTCGGGTGTTGCATTGGGACAGTAATCCGCCGTCCGGCATCAACGATCAGTATCGTTATACCCTGGTCGATCATCTGAATTCCTGCAGCGTGGAGCTGGCGGACGATGCACGAATCATCAGCCGCGAAATCTATTACCCGTTTGGCGCAACGGCCTGGTGTGCCGGGGATGATGTGATTGAGGCCGGTTTTAAATTCATCCGTTACTCAGGCAAGGAGCGGGATGCCACAGGGCTTTATTACTATGGCCTGCGTTATTACGTGCCGTGGTTCCAGCGCTGGCTCAATCCTGATCCCAAGGGGTGGGTCGACGGGCCGAACCTGTATCAGATGGTCGGAAATTCGCCGATGACGTATGTCGATACCGACGGCGGGGGAAGGACCGAAGCTTCAGGGTTGAGTGCAAGCATGGACAAGCAACGAGCCCTGTTGTCATCGGTCGCAGGCGCTGTCGCTGATGCTAAAAATTCAATACTCAACCATGCCTATCCGCAGCAACGGTTCAAAGCGTTGGGCCGGCGGGTGGTGACCCAACTTGCCAGCAGTGCTTTCAGTTCTGCCAGTGAGGCATTGGGGGCTGCGGGGGGCGGTGCTTTGGGTGGATTGGGGGGGGCGTTGACCGGTGCGCTTGGCGCTAAAGTCGGAAAGGTGACGGCTTCAAAGATCTCAGGTGCCCTTATTTCCAAGGTGAAGGACGCCTATCAGCTGGAACGCCCGATCAACTTCAAGGGTGACGAAATGAACCCTAAAGCGTTCATTGAAAGCGTTGAACCGAAAAAGAAAATCAGCCTTGCAACGGTCAAACTTGAACTGTCTGCGGTTGACCCGCGGACCAGTGAAGGACGAAAGCAATTGCAGAAAAAAATCACCACCGCGGTTATTGATAAGGCGTTCAAAAAGGTCGGCAGTCAGTTGGGGTCGCAAGGGACGGGGTTGATCCAGACAGGTCGGGAGTTTTATCAGGCATCGTTGGGGCTGAACGCGGTCTCGCTTAGCAAGGCCTATGAAGAAACGCCGACAGTGATCGATATGCTGGAGTTCAGGATGCAGGCCATCAACACTGAATTTGCAGGTTCCGGTAGTCGCGACCCGGAAACCTTCGAGCGTATCGCCGAGCTCTCGATGCAGACGCAAACGRTGGTTCAGGCGTTGAACCGAAGCCAGGATTTCATTGCACTTGTCGCACCCAGGCCTTATGCCGGAAGACGACATTCACTCAATGGAAGCGCCAAGTCTTCCTCGGCCCGGTAGATGTCACTCCACTAAAAAAGCCCCCGCCCAACCCGCTGCGGATAGGGAAAAACGCAGCGGGCTGGACGAGGGCTTCTTGTGCTACAGATCAATCACTGCGCGATGGTTTTCACCGACACGCCGCGCTCGATCGGAGTGGTGCGACCGTAGATATCTTCAAACCGCTCGATATCGTCTTCTCCCAGGTAGCTGCCCGATTGCACTTCGATGATCTCGAGTGGAATCTTGCCCGGGTTGCGCAGACGGTGGACCGACGCAATCGGAATGTAGGTCGACTGGTTTTCGCAGAGCAGGAACACGTTGTCGTCGCAGGTCACTTCGGCGGTGCCGCTGACCACGATCCAGTGTTCGGCGCGGTGGTGGTGCATTTGCAGCGACAGGCACGCGCCCGGTTTGACCGAGATGTGCTTGACCTGGAAGCGCCCACCCATGTCCACTGAGTCGTAGGAACCCCACGGGCGATAAACTTCGCAGTGGTTCTGGGTTTCGCTGCGGCCCTGCTCGTTGAGGGTGTTGACCATCTGTTTCACGCCCTGGACCTTGTCCTTGTGCACAATCATCATGGCGTCTTTGGTTTCGACGACCACGATGTTTTCCAGGCCGATCACCGACACCAGTTTGCCATTGCCGTGAATCATGCAGTTTTTGCTGTCCTGAATGATCACGTCGCCTTTGGTGACGTTGCCGTTGGCGTCTTTTTTGTTCACTTCCCACAGCGACGACCAGCAACCGACATCGCTCCAGCCAGCGGTCAGCGGAACGACGCAGGCGCGCTGGGTTTTTTCCATCACCGAGTAGTCGATGGAGTTATCCGGGCAGCAGGCGAACGTGGCTTCGTCGAGGGTGATGGAGTCGTTTTCGTGGTCACTGCGCTCAAGCGTCAACAGACAGGTATCGTAGATGTCCGGATCGTGCTTCTTCAGTTCTTCGAGGAAGCGGCTGGCGCGGAACAGGAACATGCCGCTGTTCCAGAAATAACCGCCGGACGCGACAAACTCGGTGGCGCGTTTGACATCCGGTTTTTCGACGAAGTGCGAGACACGGCTGACGCCTTCCGGCAGCAGCGAATCATTGGTCGACTTGATGTAGCCATAACCGGTTTCCGGTTTGGTGGCCGGGACGCCGAACAGCACCATTTCGCCATTTTCGGCCGCGACGGTGGCCAGGGCCAAGGCGCGTTGCAGGGCTTTCTGGTCTTCCAGTACGTGGTCAGCCGGCAGCACCAGCATCAGCTCGTCGCGACCTTCATTGACCAGCATCATCGCGGTCAAGGCCACAGCCGGCGCTGTGTTACGGCCAAACGGTTCCATCAGGATGCGCTGGACTTCCAGTTTGCGCGCGCTCAACTGTTCGTTGACGATGAAGCGGTGGTCCTTGTTGCACACCACAATCGGTGTGTCCATGCCTTCGAACACCAGGCGTTCCAGAGTTTGCTGGAACAGCGTGTGTTCGCCGGTCAGGGCGAGGAACTGCTTAGGGAACTGCTTACGCGAAAGCGGCCAAAGACGTGAGCCACTACCACCTGACAAGATCACCGGAATCATGTTGTTACTCCTTCAAAATCGATTGGTTAGAGCTACGTACGTTCTGTCGTTTCACTCTTGTTCTTATTCCGTAACCCGACTGACGCTGCGATTCAGTGTGGGAGCGAGCCTGCTCGCGATGGCGGCGTATCAGTCGACATCAATGCTGTATGTCAGACCGCTATCGCGAGCAGGCTCGCTCCCACAGGGGGGATGCGTCAGTCAGGCAAATTGGTTAGCGCGTCGAAACCGGGCGTTTTACCCAGACTGGCGACAGGCTGCTGCCGTTGCCGGTGACGTACAGCACCGCTGCTTCACCGCGCTCCAGGGCAACCGGTTTGACGTCGCCGACTTTCTTGTCGCCTTCAAACAGCGMCAAGCTGACTTTCACCGGGTTGATTTCACGCTCGCCACGGCCCTTGGCGGCCACGCTCGGCACCACGTCGGTCTTGCCGTCAGCGGTTTTCAGGGTCAGGGACTTGTCGCTCAGGTTCTGCAGGCGCACCAGGGACTTCTGCTTGTTCTTGAACGGCGGTTCTTCGATCAGTTGCGGCGCGCCGCTGGCGTTGTTGACCAGGGTGTAATAGTGATCACTGGCCAGTTTCACCGGCAGGGTCTGGCTGCCGACCTTGGCACTGTAGTCACCGCCCGGCATGAAGCTGAAGTCGGTGCTCGACAGTGGCGCGACGTCGCTCAGGTTGGTGCTGCCGACGGTGGCGCTGACTTCAGCGTTGCCAGCGTTGAAGACACGCACGAAGCTCGAACCTTTTGGTGCGGTCGGGCCGTAGAGTGCAGCGTCACCGGCGAAGGCGTTCATCGACAGAACGCTCATGCCGGCAACGAGTGCAACTGCTTTTAAGGAGCGAGCGGCGAGACGGCGAGGAGTTGTAGTGAAAGTCATGGGAGTACCTCTCTCTTTCAGTTTTGCGCCCGGTCGGGCGTCTCGGATTTAGTGTTTGCGGCTACGTTTTGTTGGCGGGCGCCGGCTTCTTTGAGCTCTGCGACCCACTGCGGGTCGGCGTCGCCGATTTCGTTGTTCACAGGCAGATAACGTTCGGGAAACTCCCAGATCAGCACCTGTGGCGGGCTGTTCTTGAAAGCATCGCTTTTCAGGTAGCTGAGCATCGGCAGGATCGGGCCATGGCCGTCTTCGGCGTAATTGACCACGTCGCTGTGCAGCGCTTGCTTCAGTGCACCGACGAAGTTCCAGTTCGGGTTGGCGCTGTAACTGGTGCCAATCAAGGCGACCGGCACTTCAGTGTTGGCGAACAGCGCGTCGTCACTGGCCGGCTGATCTTCAGCCGCCACGGTGTTGCGCTTTTGTAGCGGCTCGGGTGCCGGCATCAGGTTTTCGAACAGCGGGTCCAGCGGCAGGAACAAGCGCAGGTCGCCCTTGTGCGTGATTTTTTCCGCAGGTTCGGTGACGAAGTTTTGCGGTTCGCCGCTCAGCGGGAGTTTTTCGGCGATGGTGCTGGCCAGAGTCTCGGCGGCGATTTGTGCGCCTTCCGGGGTCCAGTGAGTGTCAGTGCGCAGGAACACTTGCTGACCGTTCTGTTTGGCCTGTTGCAGCGGGCCGAGCAGGTCGGGGGCGAGGATCTTGTCGGCGGCCACACGGGCATGGAAGTCCTGATAGAGGTTGGCGTGAATGCTCGAAGGCTTCGCTTCACCCAAGTGCTCCGGGTACAGGCGGGTCTTGGCCGGCACGATCGCCATCACCAGTTTCACGCCTTGCGCTTTCAGGGTCTGGCGCACGCCTTCGACCAGCGCGTAGTTGCCTTGCAGGTTCAGCTCTTCGTTGACGATCGGGTTGAACTCTTCATCGCTGTAGAGCCACTGATCGCGACCGAGCACAACGCCCGGGCGACCTTCGTTGAACAGTTTGAAATCCAGCGCGGCCCAGAGGTTGGTGCCCAGGCGCTTGATCGGAAACTCGTCGTCGTAGTGCGTTTCCACGGCTTTGGTCCAGCGGCCGTTGAGCACCGTCGCGTCGGCATTGGTGCTGAAGCCCAGGAAGCTGCGCGTGGACCACAGGCCCAGGACCAACAAGGTCAGCATGAACAGGGCGATGTAGACGATGCGTAATGAGCGGGTCATGGTCAGATCCCTCAGAACTGGAAGTAAAGGAACGGCGAGAAGCTTTGCGCCGAGAGTTTTAGAATCGAAGCAATGAACAGCAGCAGCACCAGGGCGCGCATCACGTAACGCGACCAGTCAGCGGTCCAGTAGGCCGGTTGCACGGTGGCTTCAACGCCGACGGTGTAACCCGGTTGGTGAATGCTGGCCGGGTTGTCGCCCGGTACGGCTTTGATCATTCCAGGGGTTGCGCCGGCAGGGCCATCGGCCTCGACATTCACGGCAGGCTTGGTCTTCTCAGGCGGACGGTTGGTGTAGAAATCACGGATGCCGAAGTACGCCAGTGTCACGTAAGCCACCACCAGGGTCGCCACTTGCAGGCCGGTGAGGCTGGCCTGGTTGAGTTCCGACAGCGACCATTCGCTGAAGCTGAACATCGCGCTGTACATACGCCCGGCGACGTGCAGGTTTTCTGCGCGGAAGATCACCCAGCCCATCACCACCAGCAGGAACGTCAGGGCCCAGCGAATCGGGTTGATGCTGCGCGGCGAGGTATTCAGGCCCAGCGCTTTTTCAATCGCCAGCCACATGCCGTGCCACGCGCCCCAGACGATGTAGGTGATGTTCGCGCCGTGCCATAGTCCACCGAGCAGCATGGTCAGGAACAGGTTGCGATAGGTCATCAGCGTGCCTTTGCGGTTGCCGCCCAGCGTGATGTACAGGTAGTCACGCAGCCAGGTGGAGAGGCTGATGTGCCAGCGCCGCCAGAACTCGGTGATCGACTGGCTGATATATGGCTGTTTGAAGTTTTCCATGAAGCGGAAACCCATCATCAAGCCCAGGCCGATGGCCATATCGCTGTAGCCGGAGAAGTCGAAATACAGCTGCGCGGTGTAGGCCAGTGCGCCAAGCCAGGCATCGCCCGTGGTCGGGTTTTGCAGGGCGAAGCAATGGTCGGCCACGACTGCCAGGGTGTCGGCGATGAAGACTTTTTTGATGAAACCCTGCATGAACCGCGTGCAGCCCTCGGAGAATTTATCGAGGGTGTGGGTGCGGTTGTTGAACTGGTCGGCGAGGTCGCGGAAGCGTAATACCGGGCCGGCAATCAGGTGCGGGAAGATCGCCACGAACGCCGCGAAGTCGATCAGGTTGCGGGTCGCCGGGGTGTCACCACGGTAGACGTCGATGATGTAGCTGATGGACTCGAAGATGTAGAACGAGATCCCGATCGGCAACAGCACGTGGGTCAGAATGAACGGCGACAGGCCGACCGATGTCATCATGGCGTTGATGCTGTCGACGCCGAAGTTGGCGTACTTGAAATAGCCCAGGATGCACAGGTCGACGGCGACGCCGAGCAGCAGCCAGCGCTGGGCCGGTTTGGTCCTGACGCCGGCGGCACCGACTTTGAGGCCGATCCAGTAGTTCCACAGTGTGACGGCGGCGAACAGCGCCAGGAAGTCCACACGCCACCAGGCGTAGAACATGTAGCTGGCGATCAGCAGCAGCAGGTTGCGATAGCGTATTCCGCTCAAGTAGTACAAGCCGAGAAATATCGGCAAGAACAGAAACAGGAACACATTGGATGAAAATACCATCCCGATCTCTCCGTGTTTAATGTGTAGGAGCTGGCTTGCCAGCGAAAGTGGTGTGTCAGTCACACCGCGTTGTGTCATTCGCCAGCAAGCCGGCTCCTACAGGGTTAGCGGTGCGTCAGGTACACCGTGTCGTGCCATTGCAGGTCCTAGGAGCCTTTGCCTTTTTCATTGGCCGGGTCGTAGACCTTGGTCAGGTCCCCGCCGAGGCGGAAGGTCTTGAACGGTTGCATCCCGTGCTTCTTCTTCAGCACATCCGGCGAGCAGGTGTAGAGCGTGCAGAACGGTTCGAGCCAGGCAAATTTCGAGTCGATCTTGAGATCGGTCATGTCCTGTTCCTTGCCGTTCTTCTTCTCGAAGATGTCCGGGTCTTTCACCCCGGCCAGCACTTGATCACCCAGGCGTTTCAGCGCGCCGTTGTTTTCCTGGCGCACGTCCACACCGTTGACCTGAGCAAAACTGGCGATCATCGCCAGTGGCGGCAGGGCGTAGTTGTGGTAGGCGAGGGCGCGTTGCTCGCGCTTGAGTTCGTTCGGCAGGAAGCCCTGCGCGTCGACTTGATTGGCGCCGACCTTGTATTCCTTCACGGCCCAGTCAAACAGGTCGCGGCGGTTGGTCGCGATCGACGTTGCCATCACCGACCAGGCCGCCCAGTACGAGTGATTGTTGGTTTGCTCCAGCGGCAGGTTGTCCCAGTCGCTGACCACCTGATCCGCCATTTTGCTGAACCAGGCTTCGATCAACTGCGACTCTTGTTGATGGTTGAGCAATGGATTGGAGTTGGAGAACTTCAAGCGGATATACGACGAAGCCATGCTGCCCAGCGCCCATTTGCGCATGGACTTGCCGGTGTGGTTGAAGTCCTTGGACATCAACGCATTTGCCCGAGCCCATGTAGCCAGCCAGTTCAGTGTGCATTCCAGTTGTTCCGGACGACCGTCACGCATGAACTGCATCACGCGCTTGCTGGTACCACGTTCGATTTTGGTGATGTCGGCGGTGCTGTCGCGAAAGGCTTTTTCCGATTGCTCGTTCAGGGTCGAACGGGCCTTGTCGGAACCTTCGTATTTGCTGCGAAATTGCAGCGAGCCGGTGTACGGCGTCGGCATCGCATCACAGCTTTCGCCGCCGTCGCCGGTTTTGATTTTTTCAATCGGCGCGAAGTAACCCTGTGGCGGGCGCAGGGGCGCGGCGGCCTGGCTGGCGCCGGCGAACATCGCCAGCGTCAACAGCGAGGGTGCGAGTAGATTTTTCAACGTTCGGTTTTGCATGGCAGACCTCATTGCCCGGCCTGAGCGGTACGTTGCTCAGCACTCGGGAACACGTTGCGTTTGCAGATTTTCGCTTCGACTTTCTGCGGCGCGGCACCTGCTGCAGGGCCCTGGACTTCGACGGCCAGCAGATTCTGCGAGGCCCAGTCTTCGTCCGTGCGCAACTCAAAGGCGAAACGCCCGTCGGTGTCGGAGGTTTCCGGTTTTTCGATCTTGATGTCCTCGTGGCGACCGTTCATGTACCAGAGGGTGGCTTGCAGGGTTTTCACCGACGGATCGGCGAAGCGGATGTCAACCTGGTGGCTGCTGTTTTGCAGGTTCAGGTTTTGGCTGTTGACCATCAATTCGTTCTTGCCCGGTTTCAGCGTGGTCCTGCCGGACAGCTGTGCATCCTTGCCTTCGCAACCGTTGTCCAGCAGCGCCATTATCTGGCGGTAGATGGTTTCCTGGTCGAGGCGATAGAGCGGCGAGAATTCCCAGATCAGAATCTTCGGCGGCTTGGTCTGGAACTCTTCGCTGCCCAGGTACTGCAGCATCGAACCCTCCAGGCCACCGCCGGGGAACGCCACGTTGAGGATGTCGGCGCCGATGGCCTCTTCGAGGAAACCGGAGAAGTTGTAGTTCTTGCCGCTGTGGCTGGTGCCGACCAGGGTGATCTCCGGATTGCCGGCGTCGCTGAACAGATCGCCGTCGGCGGCTTCGCCCTTGGGCTCGGTGGTGAATTGATCCATGTACTGGACCGCATAGCTGGTGCCACAGAGTTGACCGGCCATGTTGTGCAACGTTCCGGTCTTGCCCATGCGACCCGACTTGTGGGTCTCGAATTCGCGTTTCGCAATGCCGGCAAACGCCGGGATCTGCTTGACCTTTTCCGCGACGATTTTCGCTGTGCGCTGGGCACCATACGGCGTCCAGTGCTGGTCGCCACGGAAGTAGAAGTCGTGGGCGGGCAGGGTCTCGGGCAGCGATTCGTTGGTCAGCGGCGACAGGTCCGGCACCACGTAACCCATGGCGGCGAAACGCCCGAGCATGGACTTGTAGTTCTTTAGTGCCTTGTCGAAATCGTACTTGGCTTTTTCTTCCGGGTTGAGCTTGTTGCGGTTCACCAAGCCACGGGTCGGCTGGTAAACCACCACCAGTTCGACACCTTTGCTCTTGAACGCATCGTGCAGTTCTTTCATGCGTTTGTAGCCAGCGGGAGTGGTGTCGAATTCGGTGCGCAAGTCTTCCTGGGTACGGAACAGCCAATCGCCTTGAGCCTGCACCAGCGTGGTGAAGTTCTGCTGATAACGCGTGGTGTAATTCTTCGCGTCATGGGCTTCGGGGCACAGGTTGCAGCACGGTTCGGCGCTGAAGCTGGGTGCTTTGACTTCATCGGCACGCACGCCGGCGCTGGCCGCGAGAATGCCGGCGGTCAGGGCCGACAGGCTGAGTAATTTGATCAAGTGTGTATGCATAAAATTATCCTCAGTCCCGCATTTCGGTCTGGCGTTCGACAGGGTCGATCAGCACGGCTTTCTGCTGGCGCACCAGCAGGTCGAGAATTTCATCCTGACGCTCGCCGAGAATCCCGCTGAAGCTGATGCCGCTGGATTTGGTCGGGGCGAGCATGGACACGCGATACAACTCGACGCTCAGCGGCGAGTCGATGGACAGCGGGCCACTGCCGTTGCCGGCCAGTTCACCGCCGACCACGATCAGCGACACCTGGGCGTCGAACGGGTCGAGCTTGATGTCGCGGTCGGTATCGCTCAGGTCTTTGATGTGGCCGTAGACACCGGTCAGGCCGTTGGCCAAGGACAGGTTTTCGTAGAGGCGGATATTCACGCTGTTACGAATGCGGATGCCGTGGCGTTTGTTGCTGATCACCTTGTTGCCGTAGATCAGGTTGTCGCCACTCTCGTAGAGGGTGATGCCGTCGGTGTGGTTCTTGTAGATCTCGTTGTAGGCGATCAGGTTGTTCACGCTGTTACGGTCGATTACCAGGCCCGAGAGTTTGTTGTCGTAGCTGCGGTTGTTGAAGATGAAGCTGTCGTTGACTTCACGGGAAATAATGATCCCGTGCTTCTTCTTCGTCCCGTAGACGGTATTGTCGGCAATGATCAGCCCGTGGGAACGGTCATGCGGGTCGATGCCGTAGACGATGTTGTCTTTGTAGGTGTTGCCCTTGACCACGAAGTCGCGGGTTTCGTAGCAGTAGAAGCCGTACCACATGTCCGAGAACTCGGAGCCGACGATCCAGCCAGTCGGCTCCGGGCGCTTCAAGACCTTGGCCATGTTCGGCGTGTACTGGGAAATACTCACGCCGTAGGACTTACTGTTGGCGTAGCCGAAACTGGCGATCTTGCTGTTGGCGATGTAGGTTTCGGTGCCACCCCAAGACAGCATGAACGGCCGGAATTCCTTGGCCGACTTGAAGGCCGCCGGGCTGCTTGCCTTCTCGCTCCAGCCAGTGATTTTGGTGTCACGCACAAACAACTGACCGTCGTTGACCAGGAACGAACCGGCCTCTTGCGACAGGCGCAACTCCTGGGTCTGTTTGTCGATTTCCAGGATGCCGTGGCGGCCGACCACAATCGGCAACTTCGCCAGGAATACCCCCGGCGAGGTTTCACTGAAGTACTGCTTGGGCACCTTCTTGGCCAGGTCCTTGAGGTTCATGTAGCCGTCGTCGACGAAGATCGCCTGCGGGATGCCGTGCTGACGCACCACCCATTCGGCCATCTTGTTGTCGCCACCGATGAAGTCCTTCAGGGCGTCTTCCTGCATCATCCGGCGCACGCTGATTTTGCCGGCCTTGGTGCGCACGATTTTCGCGGCGATGGCCTCGGCGGTGAAGCCAGAGGTGTCCGGCAGTTTCGGCTTGGCCAGCTCCAGCGGTGCGGTCGGCGCGCTGCTGACGGTGTAGGTCTTGGCCTGTTGCAGTTCCTTGGCCATGGTCACCGGCTTGCCTGGTTTAGGCGCAGCCGGTTCCACGTTGGCGAAGGTAGCCGCACTGGCCAGCAGCATCGCGCCGGCCAGCAAGGTCATCGAACCTTTCTTGGCACTGTTCATGTCGGGCACTCCCTTCGCGGTTCGCATCAGAAGCGCCAGATCACGTCGATAAACGCGCGGTGCATGTACGAGTCGACGTTATTGCCGTAGGCATCACCCGGCTTGAACACGCCACCACGGAAACGCACCAGCGCCGATGGCTCATCGATCGCCTGGCTCATCGATGCCGGCAACAGGCCTTGCTTGAAGTACTTGGTGACGACCAGGTCCATTTCCTGACCGAGGTCTGTCTCGCCATTGTTCAGGGGCAGGGAGCTGGTGGAGACAATGGCACCGGTGGCGTCGTCGATGTTGTTCTGCACGGCGTCGATGCCGTTGCTGCCGATCGGCTTGTTGCCGTCGACACGCCAGAATTTGTGGTAGATCAGGGTGGCGTCGTACTCGTCGTTGAGCATCCACGAACCGAACAATGTGCCGCTCTGCAGGTTGCTCAACTCGCCACGGAAGGCCTCGCCGAAACGGTGAACCCGCGAGCGCGTGCCGGTGTAGTTGGAGCGGTTGCTTTCCAGGCCGTTCTGTTCGTAATCGCCGCTGGCGCGGGCATATGCCGCACCGACTTGCCATTGCGGATCGAGGCGCAGGCGCACACCCAGGTCGGTGGCCCAGCCATCGACGTCACCGCTGCTCTTGGGTTGTGCCGGTGCGGTGCCATCGGCGTTCAACGGGTTGACCGTGTCGCGCTCGCCGCTCATGCCGGTGACGCTGGCCCAGTAGTTGACAGTGCTGGTATTGCGCCAGTTATAGGCGTCGCTATCGGCGTTGAGGCCGAGCCAGCTGATGTTGCCGTTCTGTTTCTTGTCCGAAGAGTCGCTGGCCTCACCCGGTGTCGGGTAGTCGAGCTTGCCGTTATCGTGGACGTGATGACCGCGGATGCCGACCCAGTGACCCGGTGTCCACTGATACGCCGCATCGGCGAAAGCGTGCTGGCGATCCTTGTCGTCCGGCGCCAGCTCTGTCAGGTCGGTACGGTACTCGCTGAAGCGTTCGGCAATACCGGCGTTGGCGCGCAGCAGGGTGGTGTCGAACGTCCAGTTCAGCGCTTCGATGTTGGTGTCGCGCCATTGGCCGTCATCATTGTGCAGGCGCTGGCGACCGAGCTTGAGGTTCTCGCCGGGGTATGGCGTGAAGCCGCTATAGCCGACCCAGAACTCGCGCATCGCCAGGTAGTTTTTCTTTGCCTCGCGACCGCCGACATCGGTGGACTCGACGCCGTTGGCCTGTTGCAGGGTGTCGGTTTCGATGATGTCGGTGGAAGTGACTGCTTGCCCCATGGCATAGGCGCTCCATGCGCCGCTTTCGCCATAGACCCACGGCCGCAGGTCGAGGCCGACGCCATTGACGGTGCCGCCACTTTGCGTGCCCAGGTCAGTGTCACCTTCGGACTGGCCGGTGATTTTCACGTCAAGGCCGTAGTTCTTGGTTTCGGTCAATGCCGCCAGGGTCGGACATGACCACAACAAGGCGAATGTCAGGCCAATACCGGCCTGAACGAATGGATTCAACTTCATAGGGATTCCTCGCCGTCTTCTTCTTGCAGGGCATGCAGTTCCAGCGTGTTCTGGCTCAAGGCACCACGAACGGCCTGTTCTTGTTTCAACAGGCGTTGGGCCTCGGCGAGCTGGGCAGGCGGCAGTTGTGCTTCGAGTGTTTGTGCAAGCTCGGTGGCTTGCGGGGTGTTCTGGGCCTTGGCCAATTGGCTGAAGACATAGGCGTTAAGCGGGTCGGGCTTGGTGCCCTTGCCTTGGGAAAACAACTGGGCGATGGCGAAGTCCGCACTACTCTGGCCATTGCGTGCAGCGGTCAGCAAATGATCCAGGGCTTTCTGCGGATAGACCTTGCCCAGGTAACCACGGCGGTAGATCTGGCCGAGGTAGTAATCGGCGGCCACTTCGCGGCCGACGGCTTTCTTGAAATGTTCTTCGGCAACCTTGGCGTCGGCCGGGACCATTTTGCCTTCGTAGTAGAGCTTGCCCAGCAGCAGTTCGGCGCGGGGCTGGTCGGCGGCGCGGCCGTTGTCCAGGTACTTCATCATCTGGTCGACATCACCCAGTTCCGGGAAGTCGTAGATCAATTGAGCGAGGGTGACCCACGACGCCGGGTAGCCCGGAGCGATGGGTTCGAGCAGTGACTGCGCGGTTTTCTCGTCAGTCTTGCCCAGGGTCGGATCTGCAAGCACACGGGCGACGCTGTCCACCCGCTGCGCGGAAACGGTGCCGTGAGCGTGTGCGGCTTGCATCTGCTTGATCAGCTCGGCCTGTTGCTCCGCTTTACCTTGTTTCTGATAAACCGTGGCCAGTTCGACGTAGCAGATGTCGGTAGTGTTCAGCGCGGCTTTGCAGATGCTGGCGACTTCGTCCAGATGCTGGTCGTAAGTGCCCTGGGTGCGATAGAGCAGCACCTGGGCCAGACCGGCTTCCGGTTTGCCTTCGGCACGCCATTGGCTGATCTGCTTCTGTGCGTCGACGTTGGGGAAACTGTGCGGGTATTGCAGGTACAGCATGGCCAGCGGGATCAGGGTGTTGCCTTCGCCATTGGCCGAGGCTTTTTTCAACAGGGCTTCGGCTTCGTGCTGTTCGGCTTCGGTGGAACCGGGCTTGGCCACCAGCAGACGACCCAGGCGAGCCTGGGCGCGCGGCGAGACGTCAGCCGCAGCGCGGTAAGTCGCCTCGGCTTGTTTGACCTGCGCCGGGTCACGGCTGTCGACCTGGATATCCGCCAGGCCCACTTGTGCTTCGCTGTAGCCCAGGTCGGCCAGTTGCTTGTAGTTCTGCTGAGCCAGCGCCGTGTCACCGCGCTTGAGGGCTTCATTGGCCAGACGCTGGTCGGGCAGTCCGGCGCAACCGGCCAGGCTGACGGCTAATGCCACAGCACACAGAGATCCCATGTAGGAGTGAGCCTGTGTGGGAGCCGAGCYTGCTCGCGATGCAGACAACTCGGTATCACCAATAGACCGAGCCGATGCTTTCGCGAGCAGGCTCGCTCCCACACAGGCTCGCTCCCACAGGGACTGCGGTGTGTTTGAGATTTTTGTGATAGTCACGGGCATGTCCTCGACTTAAAGACCAACAGCCATGGCTTTGTCGATCAGCCAGTTCAGGTTCGGGCCACGATCGCTGTTCACTTCCACCGGGCGACCGGCGAGGCTGCTGTCCAGGGCTTCATCAGGCTGAATCAGTACGCGGATGTCGGACGACAGGTCAGCGCTTTTCAGGCTGGTGCTGCTGACGATCTTGCCGGTGCGGGTCTTGTCTTCGCCGGCAACCTGGAAGCTGACCGCAGTACCCGGACGCACGTCGCGGAACTGGCGATAGGAGAAGCGGGCTTCAACGTTGGCTTCGCTGTTACGCGGCACCAGCTGGAAGATCACGTCGCCCTTGCTGGCGTACTGACCGTTGGCAACCAGTTGTTGTGCCACGGTGCAATCGCAGGGCGAGGTCAGGGTGCCGGTCATTTGCTTGCCGAACAGTTCTTCAACCTTGGCCGGTTGCAGTTGGTCTTCGTCCAGATGCCCTTTGAGTACATCGAGCATGCTGGTGCTGAAGGTGGCGAGCGGGGCGCCCTTGGCGGCAATGCCGTCGGCCTTGATCAGGCTCTGCACGGTGCCGTCGCGCGGCATGGTGATGTTCATGCCCGGCACGCTGACCAGACCGGCCTGGGCGTGGCTGACGAAGTACATGCCGTACACCGATTTGAAAATGAAGCCGAACGCCGCGACGCCGACGATGAAAACCCCCAGGCTGAAGGTCACTGCACGCAGACGACCGAACGCGGTCATGCCATGGCCGCCATCCTTGACCTTGCGCGCCTTGGTGAAGTTGTCGCGCTGCAGGGTCGCCAGCACTTCACCCATGCTGACGATGTCGCCGGCCAGGTGAGAAGTGATCAGGTGACGCAGGGTCGAGATGTCTCGCGGTTCCAGGTTCTGGAACTGGCAACCGGCACGGCCGGTCTCGCGGTCGAAGGAGCGAACCTGCAACTCCACGTCCATGGCCAGGCCGAGGTTGTCGATGACAAATTGCAGACGGGCCTTGTACACGTCACCGATCTTCAGCGGCAACTGACCGGCGTTGAACGCCAGGCCGCCAGCGGAAAGGTCGATCACTCGGGCTTCGACCGGAGTCCGGTCAGGACCGAAGAAGCGCAGCTTGGCCGGGATTTTCACACGGGCGTGTTGGCGCTGGGCTTCGGATTCATGCACTACGTTGGCGTTGACGGCGGTATTCATAGGGGCGATTTCCTGGTTAATTCAATAAGGGGGCGGTCAGACCATCATCAGCAGCACGGCGACAAAAATGCTGCCGGCGGAGAAGGTCATGGTCCGAGACGACCAGGTGTTGAACCAACGTTGAAAGCTGGCGAGATCACGGGTCAGAGATGTGGGCTGGCGAGTCCAGGACTGTTGATCGAGGCGGAAGAACACGTAGATCTTCACCAGCGCGCCAACGATCTGGTTGTAATAGAGGATCGCCGGGTAGGCCGGGCCGATCCGGTGACCGGAGCAGGACAGCAGCAGGGTCAGGATCAGGCGGGTAATGCCGATCCACAGCAGGTAGACCAGGATGAACGCGGTGCCGTACTTGAAGCTGGCGATGAGCGCCACGGTCAGGCCTAGCAGGGAGGTCCACATCGACACGCGCTGATCGAACAGCACCACGGAGGTGAACGCACCGAGGCGTTTGATCCCCAGGCCCAAGGCGCGGGAGTTCTGCCGCAGGTTGTTGCCGTACCAGCGGAACATCAGCTTGCGACTGGCCTTGATGAAGCTCTTTTCCGGCGGATGTTCGACGGTGTTGATCGCGGCGTCGGGCACGTAGAAGGTGTCGTAGCCCAGGCGCATCAGGCTGAACCAGCTCGACTTGTCGTCGCCGGTAAGGAACTTGAAACGACCCAGGCGCCAGTGTTGCAGCGAGTCGCTTTCCACGTCGGCAATGAATTCCGGGTTGGTAACCACAGTGGCACGGAACACCGACATGCGCCCGGTCATGGTCAGCACGCGCTTGGACAGGGCCATCGAGCACATGTTGATGTGACGCTGGGCGAAACGCAGCTTGTGCCATTCGCTCATGATGTAGCCACCACGTACTTCGCAGAACTCGTTGGTGGTCAGGCCGCCGACGTTGCCGAACAACTGGAACCACGGCACGGTCTTGCGCACCACGCCTTCGCCGAGCACGGTGTCGCCATCGATCACGGCCACCACGGCACGGTCGTCCGGCAAGTGGCGGGAGATGGCGCGGAAACCGTAGGCCAGGCCGTCGCGCTTGCCGGTGCCGGGAATGCGCACGAAGTCGAGCTTGACCCGGTCTGGCGGATTCATCCGCGACCAGAGGCTCTTCACCAGCTTCTCATCGGACATTTCCACGATGGAGCAGACCATGGTGGTCGGCAGGCCGCAGTCGATCGCTTCACGGATCACCGAGGCGTAGACCTGCGCGGTGGTCAACGCGTCGATACGGAAACTGGTGACCATCAAAAACACATGGGACGGGTCTGCCGCTTTACCCAGCTTGCGCACTTTGCGCCGCAGGTGCGGGTAGACCACGTACAGAAACAGCATGCCGCGCAGAAAGTGCGTGGCGCCCATCGAGTAACGCCAGATCCCGATGAAACCGATCAGGAAGATGAAGTCCTTCGACTCGGAGTCGAACGTGGACGCAGGCAACGCCAAGGCGATGCCCATCAATAAACTCAGGTAAAACAGCCAACCGGCGGCCTGAAGCAGGCCGTGCTTGAGCCTGTGCATAATCGGAATCCTAAAGTCAGTTGCCTAAAGTCAGCTGCAAGCTTCAAGCTTCAAGCTGCAAGTGAAGAGCTGTTAACTTGCCGCTTGAAGCTTGCCGCTTATGGCTGCTTTACCAGCAAATGCCTTCGGTGCGGCCGCTGACGCTGGTGGCTTTGGTCATGAAACCGACCAGATCGACCACTTGCTTGCCGTGCGGAGCGTTCTGCGCCAGGGCGCGGAATTTTTCGTCACGGTTGCCGAGGATGATCACGTCGGAGTTGTTGATCACGTCGTCGAAGTTGGAGTTGAGCAAGGACGAGACGTGGGGGATTTTCGACTCGATGTAGTCCTTGTTCGCGCCGTGGACACGGGCGTATTCGACGTTGCTGTCGTAGATGCTCAGGTCGTAACCCTTGCCGATCAGCATTTCCGCCAGATCAACCAGCGGGCTTTCGCGCAGGTCGTCAGTACCGGCCTTGAAGCTCAGACCCAACAGGGCGACTTTGCGTTTGTCGTGGCTGGAAACGATGTCGAAGGCGTTCTGCACCTGGGACTCGTTACTGCGCATCAGCGAGTTCAGCAGCGGCGCTTCCACGTCCAGGGAACCGGCGCGGTAGGTCAGGGCACGCACGTCTTTTGGCAGGCAAGAGCCGCCGAACGCGAAGCCCGGGCGCATGTAGTACTGGGACAGGTTCAGGGTTTTGTCCTGGCAGACCACTTCCATCACTTCACGACCATCGACGCCGACAGCCTTGGCGATGTTGCCGATCTCGTTGGCGAAGGTGACCTTGGTGGCGTGCCACACGTTGCAGGTGTACTTGATCATCTCGGCGACGGCGATGTCCTTGCGGATGATCGGAGCGTCGAGCTCTTCGTACAGCGATTGCAGAACGTCGCCCGACGCTTTGTCGAACTCGCCGATGACGGTCATTGGCGGCAGATCGTAGTCGGCGATCGCGGTACTTTCACGCAGGAACTCAGGGTTCACTGCAACACCGAAATCAACACCGGCTTTCTTGCCGGAGCAGTCTTCGAGGATCGGGATCACCACGTTGGCCACGGTGCCCGGCAGCACGGTGCTGCGAACCACGATGGTGTGGCGGGTGGTCTTGTCACGCAGGACAAAACCGATTTCGCGGCACACGGCTTCGATGTAGTTCAGTTCCAGGTCGCCGTTCTTCTTGCTCGGCGTACCCACGCAGATCATCGACAGGTCGGTGTCACGAATCGCCTCGGCGAAGTTGGTCGTGCCGCGCAGTTTGCCGGTATCGATACCCTTGCGCAGTAGCTCGCCCAGACCCGGTTCAACAATCGGCGATTTACCGGCGTTGATCATATCGATTTTGTCTTTGGCAACATCGACGCCAACGACGTCATGGCCCCGTGCAGACAGGCAACCGGCACAAACAGCGCCGACATAACCCAAACCAAATATGCTGATGCGCATCRCAATTACCTCTCTGTTATCAAGACTGTATTCACAAGCCAATAGATGGCCGGAGTTAAGGGTGTTCAGCGGTCATAGTGCACTCGAAAGTGTGGCTTACAGGCGCCACAATGCCGTGTGCGGGCATATGAAGTTTCGAGTGTGTAATAAGTGCACTCAAGATGTGCGCAACTAGGCCTTATTCTTATGACGTGCCCTTTTATGCAGCAGGTTCTCTGGCCTGAGAACGCTGGAGCAAAGATCTTGCACGCTCAATGTCAGGCAATATGCCTGTAAATCAAGCGGTTGGGTGCTCTGGCGAGCACGTTTATAGGGGCGCTGTCTTGGTGTTGTAGGGGATATTAATGGTGCATATCTCCTGTCCTTTGTCTGTTGCCAAAATAAGAGGCTCATCTTCGGAAGTTAATGTGACAACTTCACAGCGTGAATCTCTTGTCTGCGTAAGTTATCTCGTACAAGCACGTAGATAATCGTTACCGATGGTATGAGCTACGCATTTGGACATAGTTCCAGTCCGCCCATCGCGAATCCGGAAATTTCTTGAAATATTGAGAAAGATGGCACTACTTTCATATTGATGGCACTCGCAG